>DAOQAX010000001.1:0-57066 GCA_035354395.1 Bacteroidales bacterium
CAATTAAATCCCGTCAGTCAGCAGAATAATTATTACCTTAATGCCGTTGTTTGATCACAGATCGAAACAATCAAGACTGCATCAGGCCTTAATAATTTCGAATGGACATTTTCAAAACCCTAAATCGTCTGCATGTAATTCCATTTATAAAAAAGTGGAATATACTTGGGCTTATTCTTGGGTTAATCGACATTTTCTCAATCACTCTTGCATATCAGGTAGCCTACTATCTTAATTATTATCAGGGTGGGATGTTTTTCTTTACAAAGTCAAACTTTCTCATTCTCTATATGGCGCTAATGCCATTCTGGCTTATTGTTCTTTACCTTATAAAGATCTCGGAGATTCCAAGGACAAAACGCTACAGGGATCTTTTCTGGGAGTACCTTGAGTCTGCATCGATTACTTTCATCCTTTTACTGATAATATACTTCATATTTAAGCTTTATTATATCTCCCGTCTCTTCTTAATTGAGCTCACCATTTTTGGCTTCCTATTCCTTTATCTTTCAAGGATCCTTGAGTATAAGATGTTTAAAGGGTATAGGGCAAAGGGGCACAACCTTATCAACGTCGTACTCATTGCCGATGACACTTCGTTAGTATTCATAGAGAAGCTCATCAACAGTAAAGACTGGGGGTTTAAAATCATAGCTATATTCACTGAATCCACTGTCATTAAAGACAAATATGAAAAAGACATCATTATTCTGCCTGAAGATCAGATCCTGATTCTTAACGATCTTATGGAGGTGAATATAATTGATGAAGTCTTTTATGTAAAGGGGAAAATTATTGCTTCAGAGATAAGGGATGTTGTAAGGTCATGTGAAGAGCTCGGTGTGGTTTTCAGGGTTAAATACAAGGACAGGAAGTTAAACCTCACCAATGCGATAAAGACTGTCATTGCTGACGAGAAGTTCCTTACTTTCATCAACATTCCTCACAATGTCTATGCTATAGGTATTAAGAGAATCATGGATGTTTGCCTCTCCCTGTTTTTAATTATTACACTCTCTCCGGCACTTATTGTAATTTCACTTGCAATAAAGTTCACATCGCCCGGGCCACTTATTTACAAACAGACCAGGGTTGGTCTGCGTGGCCGTCCTTTTGAGCTGCTTAAATTCCGGACTATGGTAATCAATGCTGACCAGCTTCTGGAAAGCCTTAAAGAGGCGAATGAGGCGGATGGCCCGGCGTTTAAAATTAAAGATGACCCAAGGATAACCAAAATCGGGAAGATACTTCGTAAGACCGGTCTTGATGAGATGCCTCAGCTTTTCAATATTCTCAGAGGAGAGATGTCGTTGATTGGTCCCCGGCCGCCGCTGCCTGATGAGACCAGACAATATAAGAGGTGGCAGTTGAGAAGACTTTCAATAAAACCAGGGCTCTCATGCTTCTGGCAGATTGAACCCGACCGGAATGCCATTAAATTTGACAAATGGATGGAGATGGATCTGGCATATATTGACAACTGGTCTCTGCGTCTTGATTTTATAATATTTTTTAAAACTATGCTAACAGTATTTAAAAGAACAGGATTATAATCTCATACTATTTAATTGAAATAAATTGTCACAATTTTCTGGTATCAGGCTGATATTTGATGTCCGATTTTAAATCAATCTTTTATTTTTGACAAATGACAATTTTTGTTTGACAAGAGCGACCCCTTTTTTGATAAAAAAAACTCTGATTTCTGATAAATAAACTATTTTTGATATAGTATTTTATGAGTTATAAATTAAGTACAAAATATATGAAAAAGGTCGCTCTTCTGGCATTGATGTTAATGATAGCTGCCCCGGCTTCTCTAAAAGCCATCACTCCTGGTGACGACGCTTCTCATTACCGTAATCCTCACGTATCTGTTGGAGCTCCTCTTGATGGACTGCTGCTGCTTGGGCTTGGTGCTGCAGGATTAGCGTATTACGCTGGAAAGAAGAAAAATGCTGTTAAATAATCACTCTTACAGGGTGTATAAACTTAATAATTCCCGGCGCAGGCAAGATCCAAATCCGATATCTTAACAGCTTATTGAGAATAATAAAACAGGCTCCTTTTTCCGGAGCTTTTTTGTTTCATAATGTTACCAACGTATTAAGATTTCTCAGGGCTTTCTCCCTTAAGGAGTGTAAATATGGCAGTAAAATTGATGCTGTCAGGCTCCGGAAGTATCGGCAAACTTTTCGAACCAGATTACCCATAAAATGAATACAAATGAATAGGTGATAAGGTTATACATGTCATGCAGCTCCATGGCCATCGTATAATCTCCATGCTTATACAGGTGTATGAACAGAAAGACAAATCTGAAAATATTTACAACATTTAGAAAAATCACTCCACCAATCACATATACCCAGCGATATTTATTTTTATGACCTGTAATTAAAACCAGCACTGCAAACAATAACATGGTCTGAAACCCCAGGCATCCCTTAATCATGGTAATGGAACATTGCGAGCCCTCCAGTACAAATGGCTTAACCACTGCTTCATAACCCATTAATGCAAGAATTCTTCTGGCCGAGTTAAACAAAAAATTAATCCAGGGGAGATAATCAAAAAATACGAACAGAAAATTGGTTAAGATTATAAGAAAACATATTGTGAAGTATACAGCATAGCCATTGTCAAAGAGAGATGTATTTATCTTAAGCCTCTCCAGGGTTCTGAAAACGGCATCTTTGTTTTTTGAAAAGAAGGAGAACATTATGGTAATCAAGATCAATAAACCTATGGTTACCGGAATTGAAAGGTAAGAGAAGTCAGGAGTCTCACTGCCTGAAATATATGCTCCGCAAGCCGTATAAACGACAATAATAAAGAAATGAACCACAAGGAGCACTGCAGCATAGAGAACTCTTTTTATAAAAGAGGTTCTGGTTATAAATATCAGGAACAAGAAAAGAAGCATCCATTTTTTTAGCCTAATCTCAATTTTGAATCCTTCCAACAGCACTGAATTATTCAAGACATGATGATTCTGTACAATGATATCAGATCCAAAAAAATGCAAAATTTTGCTGGCTAAGCCTTCTGCCACAAGCAGGTATTTATCATTCAGTGATGAAAAAAACGGGACAATTGCATCAGTATTAAATAAAAAGAGTCTGAACAATATGTATAGTAGTATAAGACCTGAAAAACACAGCCATATGAATTTGTACTTCCCGATAAAAATTTTGTTAAGAAATCTCATATAACAAATAAAATAAATCAGTGTCTGTGTGCTGTTAACGTATCACTTTATCACAGGAGATGATATGACAGAAATCCTAGTAAAATTACCTATATATCATGTCCCATAAACTATCAAATATAAAGTTTTAAAAGTATAAATATCATTGACATATTAAACATTTATAAGAATCATTGTGTTAAAAGGTATAACCAAAGATCACAAGCCGGATACCGGCCAATATGTAAATATAAATGTGAAAATTTTACTGACACATGATTTGAGAAATCTAAATAATCATCACCAGGAATCAATATTAATACAGGCACACCATTAATTACAATAATTCAAATAATCTAAACTGACAGACAGGACATTAAATAAAGGATTGCAGATGTAGAAATATTGTTTTTTTCTTTACCTTTATGTAGACAAATTATATCATCATTTATACAGAATCTAAATATGGAAAAAAAAGGATGGTCAACCCTGAATGTAATAATCATTGCCAGTCTTCTGCTGATGGTATCTTCCTGTGTACCCTATTCCAAGCTTAAATATTTTAATGATATTGATAAGTTAGATGAACCTGTTGTAAATCCTGTTAAACAGAAAAAGATCTCTGTATATGACAGACTTTATATCAGGGTATTAAGTACCGATCAACAGACTGCGGATCTGTTAAACGCATCTGCAAATAATATGACCACTACTTTGCCAGGTTATGTTGTTGATGAATCTGGCTGTATTATTTTTCCTTTTGTGGGAGACATTAAAGTTGGTGGTCTGACACTTTCTGAG
Organism: Bacteroidales bacterium; assembly: GCA_035354395.1. GTDB lineage: Bacteria > Bacteroidota > Bacteroidia > Bacteroidales > VadinHA17 > LD21. Next base: position 3,992 of record DAOQAX010000001.1, read on the forward strand.
GCAAGAGAAGCAATAAAGAAGTCGATAAGCAGTATAATTACCAACCCTGAAGTAATGGTGTCTTATGAAAACAACACCATAACCGTACTGGGCGAAGTAAATAATCAAGGCTCCTATCCTTTCACCCAGGACTATATCACCATATATCAGTCTTTGGCTATGGCTGGAGGATTCACGCAATATTCCAACAGGAAAAATGTAGTTCTTATAAGGAAAGAATCCAATAAGCTTGTCTACTACAAGTTAAATCTTTCCAATTCAAAAATTACTTCAAGTCCGCTTTATTATATTATGCCTGACGATATTATTATTGTTGAGCCACTGCGTCAAAAGTCATGGTCGGTTCAGACAACTATCGTTCCCACAATTACATCTGTCATTTCGCTTGTCGTTAGCGTTGTTACCATTTCAACATTAGCAAATAGATAATTTTACCATGGAAAATAACAATAAAATAGTTGAGCCAACAATTTTCACAAACAATAAGTTATTCATTAAAGAACTATTATCATTTAAGTACTTCTATATAATACTTACGTTCTTGTTGCTTGTTGCTGCTTATATTTTTAATAAGAATTCAGCCGCTGAATACCAGGTTTACGCATCAATGATGGCAACAAAAAATGAAGCGTCATCAGTTCTTCAGGGATCCAATCAATTATTCAGAGGGATGGACTCTTTTGAAACATTCAGCAGTATAGAAGATGGTATAAATAAGCTACGCTCATTTTCCATGATCTCTGCAACCTTGGATGAATTGAATTTTGAAATTGGATACTTCAGCGAGAGGAAAAGTATTTTCAAGACGAAAAGCGAACTGTACCACAACACACCATTTTATGTAGTTATTCAGAAGTCTCACCTTCAGGCAATAGAAACAAAATTTTACATTACAATTTTAGGTGATTCAACATTCAGAATCAGTGCAGATAAATCGGACGCCAGCCTGTATGATTTCATCGACAGCAAGATAGCATTCAATAAATATCCTGTTAAGCTCGACAAGATTTATAAATTCAATGAACCAATAACCCTCAATTTTATCAGTCTTACAGTCTATAAAAACAAAGATTTTGTAGACAATGGGACATCCCGTAATTACAACTACTATTTTTTAATGCATAATCCTGACCTTCTGGTAAAATATTACCTGAAGAATTTTGCAGTTACCAGGGCCAATCCGGGTTCCTCTATTATTAACATCTCTTTTACAGGAAAGAATCTGGAGAAATCAATTTTCTTTGTTGACAGCTATTTGAATTACTATATTGATGAAAGCCTGAAGCAGAAGAATGCTATTGCCAGAAATACTATAGATTTCATTGATAGTCAAATATCCGGGATATCTGACTCTTTGTCACGATCCGAGTCAAAAATTACAAATTTCCGATCTGCAAATCAGGTGATGAATCTTAGTTACCAGGCGACCACAGCATATAACAGTCTGCAGGGGCTGGACCAGCAACGGAATGATTTACAGGCGCAGGAAAGGTATTATGCCTACATACTTGAATACCTCAAAACAACGCATGACATTGCCGGTATTACTCCTCCTTCAGCAATGAGAGTTGATAATCCAGTTATGACTCAGCTTATTACCCAGCTCATGGACCTTAACTCTCAAAGATCAAACATCATAAGTCTTCGCGGAGAGAAAAATCCTTTTCTTGCTGAAATAGAAAACAAGATCCAGTCTCAAAGGCAATACATTACTGAAATTGCATCAAGCAATTTAAATACAGTTAAACAGGCATTAAGTGATCTTGATTACAAATCAACAAAACTGTCTAAAGAAATATCATCTATGCCCAGACAGGAACTAAGTATGGGTAATATTCAAAGAAAATATAATATTGATGAAGCAATTTATACTTTCTTCCTTCAGAAGAGGTCAGAAGCCACAGTCACCATGGCATCCAACCTCCCTGATTTTACCATTTTCGAACCGGCAAGAAATGCAACTTCTTATCAGACAGCTCCTCATGTAAAGCGCAATTACTTAATAGCTCTTATTCTGGGATTAATTATACCCACAGGAATAATGATTATGAAGAATCTCCTTAACTTTAAAATAAGTAATCCTGAATTTATATATGGTCTTATAGGCCGTCAACCTATTGCATTCATATATGCAAATCCTGACAAGACTCCAAACGTAATTATTGATAATCCTTCCTCTATCTGTGCAGAATCAATCCGTGGATTGCGAAGTGTCCTTTTCAGAAAGGTTGCAGACATAAAAACCCCAAAAGTAATTCTTGTAACATCGGCTCAGCCCCAGGATGGCAAGAGCTTTATCTCGCTTAACCTGGCGACATCTATTGCCCTAGTTGGAAAGAAGACCCTTATTATAGATGCTGATATTAAGCGTCCTGTTCTTCACGACAGATTCAATCTTAAAAACGGCGCCGGAGTTTCAAATTATATTACCGGAGGTGCTACTATTGAAGAGATAACAAGAGAAACAGGCGTTGAAAACCTCTCTTTCATACCTGCAGGACCAGCCATGCCAAACGCAACTGAGATTATTGAGGCGGGAGGAATGGATCCGCTTATTGAATCCGCAAAAGAAAAATATGAATATATAATCCTGGATACCAGTCCTATAGGCCTTATGACCGATGCCCTGGTAATGACACGTTATTCCGATTATATGTTGCTTGTTGTAAGAAATAACACAACACTGAAAGATTTATTCACAAATGTCATCAATAACCTGAAGAACAACAATATCTCCAATTTTGATACAGTACTGAATAATAAAGACATTAAAGAGAACTCTTATGGGTACTACTCAAAATATTATACAAAGGATAAAAAAGCATAATCTTTCCGGTAGCACTATTCAATTATAAATTCGAAACATTGAATATCATAAGGAGGCCTTTTTAGTGGTTCTCCATAAACTATAAAATAAAAAGCGACTGTCTCATAAAAGAAACAGTCGCTTTTTATTTTATAGCTGTGGATTCCCCGTCCTAAAAATTCTGCCAGACCACTCTCCTGATATAATCAGTATAAGAGATGATTATCCTTACCACTTTGTCACTCACATTTGGCATTGAGTAATCACTGACTATCCTGAAGTTCCTGTCCTCACCGCAATTCTGCAACTCCAGTTGTGCAAGTCCCTGCATTACCCGCTCAGGGTTCAGTCCAACCATCATGACACTTGCCTCTTCCATTGCTTCAGGTCTTTCATGAGCCTCTCTGATATTAAGTGCCCTGAAGTTCAATATCGAAGATTCTTCAGATATTGTTCCACTGTCACTCAGAACGGCTTTTGAATTTATCTGTAGGGCAAGGTAGTCGCTAAGCCCCATGGGTTTCAGGAGCCGTACATTCTGATTGAACTGAATGCCTCTTGCTTCAATCATTTTTCGTGTTCGTGGATGAGTACTGACGATAACAGGCAAATTGTAAACATCAGTCAGATCATTCAGTATCCTTACAAGGCTGAAGAAATTCTTCTCACTGGCTATATTCTCTTCCCGATGAGCTGATATAACAAAGTATTTCCCCTTACTAAGATTGAGTTTTTCAAGAATAGTCGATTTCCTGACCTTGGGCATATAATTGTTCAGGACTTCATACATCGGACTTCCTGTCTTAATTATCCTGTCAGCACTCAGCCCCTCAGCCAGAAGATATTCGCGTGCTATATCGCTGTATGTAAGGTTAATATCAGAGATATGATCAACAATTTTTCTGTTTGACTCCTCAGGCACCCGCTGGTCAAAGCACCTGTTGCCCGCTTCCATATGAAAAATCGGGATATGTCTTTTCTTTGCCGCAATGGCACACAGGCATGAATTTGTATCTCCGAGCACTAAAAATGCATCGGGTTTTGTCTCATCAAGAACCGCATCAATATTTATTAATATCTGGCCTGCTGTGGAAGTCGCATTTTGACCGGCAGCATTAAGAAAATAATCAGGCTTTCTAAGATTCAGATCCTCAAAAAACACCTCGTTCAGCTCATAATCATAATTTTGACCTGTATGTACCAGCACATGATCAATTGCAGGACTTGAATCTAATTTCTGGAGGACACAGGAGAGCCTTATTATCTCTGGCCTGGTGCCTACCACTGTCATAACTTTCAGTTTATTCATTTTAACTTTTATAAAACACAATAAGGGAAAAATTACATTATGGGTGAACAGACTATCCTATACTGACTCAAACCATGTATCAGGATCATCTGCATTGTACTTTTCATTTATCCAGAAAAAGGTGTAGAGATCTTCATTGCCTGTATTTGTGATATTATGTGTATACCAGACAGGCATATCAACAAACGAAGGTTCTTCGCCATCCAGTTCAAAGCTCAGTTTTTTATCAGTTCCTATACGGCGGATTTCAATCGTGGCTTTCCCCTTTATCACAGCAAATCTTTCTGCCTTACGTGTATGGAAATGATTACCTCTGGTAATTCCAGGGTGTGTGGTTGAGAAAGAGACCTGGCCACCGCTGCTCAGTTTTATTACTTCAATAAACGACCCGCGGTTATCGGTGTTTTTTACAAGATGAAAGGGATAAAATTTACTATGGTCAATATAACAGACAAATGTATTGAAGAGGTTTTTCTGAAACTCATTATCCAGAGAGGGCATCTCACCTTTCTCAAAGTATTTCTGTTTGAACTCTTCCAGCAAGTTAAGAATTTGCGACACTTTAATCTCGGCTGTATGTGGCACCCTGACCTGTTCCACCCGGGCTCCGCTGGACTCCCTTTCAGGGTCTTTCCCGATAATACCCAGAATGAATGCAACAAGTTCGCCTACATAAATGAGCTTTAGTTCGCCGTCTGTATCAATTCTGGGTTGCTCTCCATGTGTCAGCTGATGGCAAAAAGTTGCAACTACAGAATTATAATATGGGTTCCCAAAAGGGCCATATACATTAGGAATAATAAGGCCTGTGAATCTGGCTTTATTTGCCGATGCCCAGTTCCCGAGCATTTCGCGCCCTTCTCTTTTGGATTTTCCATAGGGATTATCCCGCTCTTCCTGGGTAGATGAGGAAAACAGGATATGAGGCCTGGACTCTGTGGTTTCACAGGCTGATATAAGCTTTTTTACCAGTTCAATGTTTGTGCTGTAAATCACATTGGGGTCGTTATGCCGGTTCATTGCGGCAAGATGGACAATTACATCGCATTGACTGACAAAATTATTCAGCAGCTCCTGCTTGCTGAAAAATCCATCTTCGAATGGTATTCGTGTATACTTGTCCGGAAATAATCCCAAAGTGTTAAATAAGTGAGAGCCTACAAATCCTGCCTGTCCGGTAATTCCTACTCTTAACATGATAAAATTCCACTTTCTTTTAAAATGGCCATTCCGGCCGGTTATACTTTATGACAAATCATTGAGAGATAGAGCAAGGCTGCTCATTCTGTCAGATGTTTTCCCGTACAATATCAAGCTTGAGCAATAGTTTCTTCATCCCCTCGATATCAAGTCTCTGTGTGTTATTAGAGTGATAATCTTCAATTAAGGAAATTTCCTGTTGCCCTGAGTTAAAGAATTTATCATAATTAAGGTCCCTGGTATCACATGTTATCCTGAAGTAATCTCCAAGATCCTCGGCACGCGACATCTCCTCCCTTGTTACAAGTGTTTCGTAGAGCTTTTCACCATGTCTGGTTCCAATTATTTTGATTTTTGTATCAGTATGCAATAGTTCCATCAGGGCCTGAGCCAGAACGCTCAATGTTGCTGCCGGAGCCTTTTGAACAAACAGGTCTCCGTTGTTGGCATGCTCAAAGGCGTACAAAACAAGATCCACCGCATCCTCAAGTGTCATCATGAAACGGGTCATATTAGGATCTGTTATTGTTATCTCCTCCCCTTTCTTTATCTGATCAATCCATAAAGGGATAACCGAACCACGGGAAGCCATAACGTTTCCATACCTGGTGCAGGAAATTGTTGTAGGACCATTTATCCCAAGCTGCCTTCCTTTGGCGACAGCAACTTTTTCCATTAAGGCTTTGCTCATTCCCATTGCATTAATAGGATAGGCAGCTTTGTCTGTGCTTAAAACCACAATATTCTTTACACCATGTACAATAGCAGAATCAAGGACATTTTCCGTTCCTATCACATTTGTTTTCACCGCCTGCATGGGGAAAAATTCACAGGAAGGCACCTGCTTCAGAGCTGCTGCACTGAAAATATAATCTACTCCCGGCATAACTCCATCCACACTTCGTTTGTCCCTTACATCACCAATATAAAACTTAACCTTGTCGTTTTGTAACTGATGACGCATATCATCCTGCTTTTTCTCATCACGCGAGAAAATCCTTATTTCCTTTATGTCTGAGTCAAGAAACCTTTTGAGAACTGCGTTGCCAAAGGACCCTGTTCCACCTGTGATTAAAAGTACTTTATCTTTAAACATATCGTTTATTTTAGTCTTAACCAGAAAACCGTTTATTTAAAATTTAATTTATCAATGAAGTCAACTATCCGTTTCATTGATGTTTTATATTCAAGTAAGTTATATGCTTTATTATAAGCACTTTCAGAAATATCTTTAACCTGATTTTCATTTTCAAGCATCCACTTTATCTTTGATGCAATCGATTCAGGATTTTCACTTTCAGCCAAAATGATATCAGCACCATCATAAAAGTAGGTTTTTATGTCACCAAAGTCGGTAGATAACACCGGCTTTTTCAATGCCATATATTCACCTAGTTTTGTTGGGAATCCTGCGCGTGTCTGAATATTGTTAGGTCGTGTTATTGCAAGAATTTTACATTGTTCCAGGTACAATTTCACTTCCTCATAACTAACCAGACCGGTAAAAAAGACCCTGTCCGGTATGCCCATTTTTTCACATTCTTCCTTCAGCCTTGGAATCATGCTTTTTCCAAAAGTAGCATCCCCTATTATGATTACAGTAATGTGGAACTGATCTTTTAATAAACAGACAGCTTTAAACAAATCCATTAAACCATCTTTTCCTCCGGGTGTGCCGCTATAACCAATTGTGTATTTTTCCTCCACTTCAGAAGGAGCCCAGAGGTCAAAATCCGTCAGGTTTGGTTGAACCATTACCCTGGACTTATCGAATCCTTTACCGGTGTATACTTCCTGCAAAAACTTGCTGAAAACGATTAACCCGTTGGACAGAGTGTTTAAGTAGTTTAAGGTAAAGCTGAAGTTAAACCAATGTATTTTACCAAGTATGCCCCGGTAATAGACTTTGTCAAAATACTCAGGAACAAAAGTAATCAGTTTGATTCTAAAGAGCTTAGCCGTTGAATACAGGAGCAATGCCTGGAAAAAGTCTATATGGTAAACCAAAATTGTTACCCTTTTTCTTTTAAACAGCAGAGGAGGAAGAACAAGGAACAAATGAAGGAAACTCAGGAAATCATCAAGAACCTTCAGAATGCTGTTCTCAGGCCTTAATGTAAGCCCCATGTGAGAATATTTTACGCCGAAAGAGGTTTCTCCTTTCCTTAATACTTTTTCATTAAAATTTCCAAATGCAAAACCCTTTGTCAGATAAACCCGCACGGAATGTCCATGAGATATTACCCCTTTACAAAACAAAGACAGATATGCTGCACCGGCTCCACCAGTAGGGAAATTTTGTGATGTTACCAGTATATATTCCTGGTTTTTACTACTATTAATCATATTTATTACAGAAATCTTAACTCAATTAATCGTCTTATTCCTGGGTAAACATACCATCTGACTCTGGTCCTTTTGTGGTAAAATTAACCTTTCCCACAAAACCGGATTATAAAATTAACAAGAATAAGTTTAGCAACCGCTATAAAAAAATCTTCTTTTGCTCGCCTGCTTCAGGATTGACGTCGGATGAACCTGTTAAATAAATACCGGATCAAGCATCCTTGTCAATTTTAAGAGAGTTAACAATACACTGTCTGAACTCCTCCCGAACAATATTGGCATCTTCGCGGCTTAATGCCAGAGACTTAGCCCTTTCCCCAAGCTCCTTCCTCAGTTCCGGTTTTAAATAAAGTTTCAGTATTGCATTTTCGAGTAGCTGATCGTTTCTCTCATTTAATAAATATGCCCATTTGTCTTTTTCTGCATATTTTGATGTAGAGGTATCATTTGGAGCATATACTAAAACAGGGGTGCCGGATATCATATATTCAGAGATCTTCGTCTGGAATGAATATTTTAGAAACCTGATGCTTTTCTTGTCGAAATCAATAGGCAAAACCAGAAGATCTGCCGATGCAAATTTTTTGGGCAATTCAGAATATGGCAATGGCTTTGTCCATATAATGTTGTTATTAAACGGCACCTTTCCATTAAGATCAGCGCCATCGGGGGATAGTATTTCGAAATTAATATCAGGGTATTTCGATGACATTGAGTTTACGACTCTTGCCACATCAACAACTGAATCCTTCATCCCTAAACCAATACGGCCGGCATACAACACTTTGAACTTCCCATCACACGACCAGTCATTTTTGCTGTAAGGAAGCCACCTTTCCACATCTATAGGATTATGAAACGGTGTGAAGTCGCGCTTGTATCTTCTCCTGTATTCCTGGCTCATTGCCTCTCCTATGCTCATAAGCAGGGTTGACCTACCAATCAACTTTTCCAGTTCTGTTTCAGTTTTTCTTCTCCAGTAAAAATCTAATAATCCGAACTTGCCTGAAATTTTGATCCAGTCATCCATAAAATGCAGTGCAACAGGTGTTTTTAAAGTTTCAGCGATCTCAGAAACCATCTGAATCGAGTTAAGGGATGCAGGCTGAAAATATATAATATCGGGGTTAAACTCCGATATCCAGTTCAAAAAGTCCCTGTCAACTTTTGCCTTATAAAGAGGTATCAGGATTCCTAAAAAATGCAATATACTCTGAACAATATTGTAAGTCTTCTTAAATCTGCCGGGCACTGCCTCAGATTGAGAGCCCTGACCATTTGATTTCTGAAAAACAACGGGGCCGCAATTTATCTTTGGCAAAACAATATTTAAAGGGAACGGATGAAGTTTTCCATTGTATCCCAGCTGATAATAGTTTTCACAGATTTTTGTATCAGCCTCTGCCAGTATATTAGCAAATGAGGCGAGAGCGATTCTGTCTTTCGGCCAATTAAGGAATAAATTTGACATTGTTATTCCCCCACCTGATTTATTATTAAATGGCGTTCCCAAAATTAAGACTTTGGGGAAGTACTTTGTGTCTTGTGCATTCATGTATACAAAACCTTTAAATTATTTACCGGCAGAATAAATGGGTAATATGATTTATTTAATACCTGATAAAAAGTCAGGAATTCCATTCTTTATAGACCTCTTCATCAGTCATATCACGGATTTCTTTATTGAAGCATATTCCGATTGATATCCAGATAATGACATAGCTTAAAATAAACCAGTTAATGGTAATTGGATAAGAATATAAGAGGAATAGCAAAATCCATGTGCTTGCTGCTTTGCAGAGCATGTTTTTTGAAGCGAAATAGCCTTTAAAGACAGCTGGCAATGCAAATAAAGCGAAGAGGAATAAACTGATAATTCCTCCGCGGAAAATAACCTGCAGATATCCTGTTTCAATTGTGTTTCTATAAACGGTGATCCTATAGCCTTCGTCAATGTTAGGACAATAATAATAGCCATCTATACCTTTCCCGATAATCCAGTCTTTAGGTGACATGTCGTTATAGAATGCCCTTTCAACACCCTTTCTGGTATCTTCATCCATCCTGGAGTTTAAGTTTCCAAAGAAACCATTCCGCTCAACCGCATAAAACACAGCTGTGCCTCCGACCAATAGGAAGATTGCCATTGCTGAAAGAACAAATTTGAATAGCTTGTCCTTATTATAAATCAGCTGCATTATAAATGCACTGAGTAGCATTGTTGCAATTACAAAAGACAATCCTCTTCTTGCCCTGACAATTGTAAAATAGAGAGCCAAAAGCATAACGACCACTGCCATTATGTTAACCTTCTTAGAGTTATAAAGATATGTCAGCAAGATAAAGCCACAAGGTATAGCAAGACATAATACCAGCCAATCAACGGCTCCGGTAGCATTTCTGATTCCGGTTACTGCATACATCAACACATCCCACACCCGTATACTGCCAATTATAAAGAAGAGGCCCGATACTAATATCACTACGATAATTTTCCTGAAATATTTCACTTTAAGGGGGAAGAGGAGAATTAATGGTATCAGGTACATGAATAACCCATCGTTGCTGTATACAAGAAGCCTTTTAATAAACTCAAAATTCAGATTAAACCCGTTGCATATGATAACAAAATACCATAACAAAGTCATTATCAGAACAGACTTTACATATGGATTTACAGTTCTCCAGCTTATGAGTTTGAAAGACGCCGACGCAAATATTACCATACCCACTAACTGGATAACCTGTAATGTATATACAAACCACTGCGTCTTTGAAGGAAAAACAAATGCAATTGAATATAGACAAAACCCAAGCCAGAAAAAATTCAATGGGGAACTTTCCGGATTATCAGTTATTGTTGTCGTATCGTTGCTCATATTAATCAAGGTTGTTACATGGGAAAATACAAATAACCATTAGTGTCAGGAACAAAGGCAGCATTCAATTGCAAAAATTTAAATGATTATACTGCTGACTTCATTTGTTCCATAGGCCGGATGCTCTTCCATTTATTATTTTTTTAAATTGATACGTAGCCCATATGATATTGATAATATTGAATAACACGTTGGCATAAATCACGCCACTTACTCCAAATACCTTACATAGCAGGATTGCAGCAGGTATATATAAGATTATGCTCCAGATACCTGCATAAAGTTGCATTTGAATTTTCCCTACCCCGTTAAGGAACTGAGAGTAAAGTATAAAATATGAATAAGTGATTACATATAATGCTAAAGAGAGCGAGATGGTGAATGGCACTTTTATCTGTGAGCCTACCCAGAGGCGGAAAACGAAATTTGCCAGAACTAACATAGCAATAGCTCCCAGGCATAACAACATCCAGTATTTTCTCAGCTTATTCATAACATCGCGGATCCAGTCAACATCCTTAGTTACCCAAGCTTCGGTTATTGCACTCCATATTGGTGAAACCAGGATCCACCAGAGCATTATCACAACGTTAAAATAGCGATATGCGATATTAAATTTCGTAACATCCTCGGGGCCAAACAACTGAGCAATTATAATATTACTGGCCTGAATCATAATCAATAGGGAGACCTGTATCACAAAAAATTTAATGCCTAATCCCATTAAATCTTTTGAATATTTAAACTTCACATACTTTATTGAAGGTGCATAATCCTTAAACTTCTTCTTATATAGAAAAATGCTGGTGATGAAATAGACAATAACCGGTGATATGCTTATAGCCAAACCTGCCAACAGAAGGCTCCCTGATGTAGTCTTTGTTAAAATGTAAATAATTATCATCGCCAGAAAGTTGTTCAAAAACCCCAGAAAGGCGGTCTTTTCTGCTTCCTGGTTTGCTGTTAAGACAACATTTATTAGCTGGAAAATAATCTGAAGGCAGAAAAAAGTAACAACTATCAACGCCAGCCTGCTTAGTTCTACCGACATATTTTCCGGCGCGTTGAGAATTTTCACCCAGTTAAGTACAGGATTTATTGCAAAGAACAGGATAAAAATGAACCCAAAAATAACAGCAATAAGAGCATAAGTTGTACTAACGTAAGTCCTTGCAAGTTCATATTCCTTTTTGGCAACAGCTTCTGCAAATTTGTTCCTCATGCCATTCCCCAATCCAATATCGAAATATGCCAGCCATGCTATTATAGAGCTTATTGTGATCCATACCCCGTATCTTTCAGTATTCAGATAACCAATGCAGAGGGGTACCAGTAACAATGTTGTTGCAATGCTTAATCCTCTGAATAAAATTGAGGATACAATTGTTTTCTTGGCTCTTATACTACGGGCATGCCCACTGTTTAAGAAAGAATTGATGGGATTAATTATGTAATTTTTAATCATTTAAGGATTGAGTATTTCTAATTGAAAACAAATATAGCAATTATGTGGTCTCTGTCAGGTGCCGGAGGAATACAAGAATCAAAGGTCCCTGACAGCCTAAAAAAAATCATCTGTTTTCTGGCCGTTTGGTTCCTTCAATGGTCTCATAACATCCTATATTTGGTCTGTTACCAACTTTCACACCGTCAAAGTCCAACAAATTATCTTCAATTTTCACACCTGCTCTTATTGCAGGGGAATTTCGTTTCAGGTGAAAATTATTTTGTGTACAGAATTTTGGATCGTCTTTTAGATTTCCGTCATTAATGAAATTTGTGGGAGTTATCTTTACAAGTTCAATGTTATTATAGCTGCCATTCTTAAAAAGAATGTTATTGCGTATAGTTAAATGATCAACTGTCTGTCCCTCACTCCCATTACCATATATAGCGGCATAGTCAAATCCCTGAAAAATATTATTTGAGATATTAATATGATCAGCCTTGCCTATTGTAAATATAGCCACACCAAAGAGATTGCGCTGTTTTTCAGGTACATAAAAAACATTATTGTAGATAGAAATATTAGATGCGACTCGTTTCACACCATGATTTAGGTTATAGATTGCGTAATCAGAGATATTTCTGATAATATTATATCTTATTGTAATGTTCTTTGTGCTGCCACCGGGAGATGGAGTAAATACAATTCCTTCTTTTACATTTCTTATAAGGTTTCTTTCAATCAGCACATTATCGGTATTGAATTCCAGATAAATTCCTGTAGTATTAGGTACGATAGCAGTATCTGCAGGTCCAATAATATTATTATATACTTTGACTCCATAACCATAATTACCGGGTAATACTGAAAGAGGATTACCACCCCGTGATGGGTTTGCACAAAGGTCAATTCCGCCGGTCATTGTGTTATTGTAAATTTCACAGCCTCCCTCTATTGCCCATAACTCCATCGAAAAATCATAATATGCGTAATTTGTGGTATCCACCGCCCGTACAAATGTGTTATTATAAATTTTCATCCCCCTGAAATGGCCGTTTGAATAATACTTAAGGTTATAGCCGTTTCTACGGTAACTACGTGATGTCTGGATAAAGGAGTTATTATATATCAGAATTCCATCCTGTCCTCCGATCATAAGCTGACCCTGACCGTTCTCAGCCGAGTAGTCAGAGCAATCGTTAAATGTGCAGTCGTGCACAGAGTTACCGGTAGCATAAATTTGCGGTGCATCGGCCTGAGACACGGTCCCGCTTATGATTATTCCCTGGAAAAAGAAATGTTCAACAGTAACATGATGTATCTCAACATTGCTTCTTGCATTGACCTGGACTGCCTGCCATGCTGTCGCATTGCCACCATCGAGTTTTACATAACTAAGCGATTGATTTCCTTTTGTCCCTTCCCTTGAGGAATGATACAAAAGGGTAATACCCCATTGTCCGGTTATGTTAGAGTGAATTATTGATGTTTCTCCGGCACCGGTTATGTTAACGCCCTCCGGGACTCTCACCTGTATGTCAATATTATGCGTTCCGGGAAGCAGATAGATTGTATCGCCTCTTTCCACGTTGCCAACAGCAAAAACGAGAGTGGCCCATGGGCTGTCTTTGGTCCCTGGGTTACTGTTCTTGCCGTTTGTTGCAGCGACATAGTATGTTTTCTGTGCCTGACATAGACAGCATACTGATAATATCAGAACGATCAGAGTTGCCCTCATAATTCAGTTTATATCAAACCTGTTATTTTTCATCGCGATTAAGATAAAGCCATGGTTATACTAGGCTCCTCTGAACTTTCTCTTTAAAACGAGAAAGATGAATTTAGAATTTCCTACCAGGTAGCGCTTCCACATCCTCCCTGGCTCCTGCAGGAATCTGTAAAACCATTCCAATCCCATTCTTTGCATCCAGGAAGGAGCACGTTTGGTAACTCCGGAAACAACATCAAAGGTTCCTCCTACTCCCATTGTAAAGTTCACCCCTTTAAGCAATTCCCGGTTTTCATAAAGGAATATCTCCTTTTTAGGTGAAGTTATTGCCACGAATAACATCTGGGCACCACTCTGAGCAATCGATCTGGCTATTTCGGTGCCTTCCGGCTGAGTAAAATATCCATTCCTGTAACCGGCAATAATACTTTCGCCATATTTATTAGAATAGATCTCAACGACCTTTTTAACAACCTCCTCCCTGGCACCAAAAAAATAACACTTATAATTGTTTTCCGAGGCAAGCTTTACCAGCTCTTCCATCAGGTCAATCCCGGTTACACGACAGGGTAGTTTTTTACCTAGAAATCTTGCAGCCCATACAATACTTTGACCATCAGCATTTATCAGGTCACAGTTGGCAACGCTATCGTACAGCTCTTTATCATGCTGCATAGCCACAACTTTGCCAGCATTTATAACAACATGATTTATCTTTTTGCCTGTCTTAATAGCCTGGTCAATAACAGCGACCGTCTCTTGCATTGTCAGGGCATCAACAGGGATCCCAAGGAAATCGATTCTCATAATTTTTCTTTTTTAAATTAACGGAAACCTATTTCACATCAGAATTTCTTACATACTCTGATAAACCATAGAACATCCATGCCTGCGCCCACCGCATATATGATATCTTTGATGTGAAAAATTTATTTTTCTGAAAGTAAAAGTATCCCTTTTTTGACTGCATATTAGCAATAGTCCAGTATATGACCTTTTGAATGACAACCTGGCATTCACTAAATTTATTTAGCCTTGAAGCCGTAATCACTAATTGTGCAGGTATATGAATATCAATAGGGTAAATACTGTTGTTATAGTATTTGGGGATACCATCTTCTGAAAAAAAGTTATTTATATAATACTCAAAACCTCTTTCAAGATTGGACTTAAAATCTGTCTCTCCTGAGTATTTAATGTATTCGGCAATACACTCCAGATTGTAACCTGTATGAAAGTTGTCTATCCAGCTATGGAAATCATATTTACCATATGTCCATGAGCCATCGTTTTGTTGATTGTCACAGCAAAAAACCACCGATTTTTTTGCAGCACTGATTAATTCTTCTTCATGCGTAAAGCTATATACTCTTGAAAGCAGTCGGCTGCCTAAAAGCGAAGCATTATATACCACGCTTTTATCCAAAGGAGAATATGAAAAGGCGAAATTGCCTCTATCATCATATGTGCGGTTAAGGTCCTTCAATACAAAATCACATGCACTACGGGCTATTTTCAGTAAGCTATCATCACCCAGGATTTCGTAGGCATCGAGCAACGCGCAACTGATAAAAGTTGTAGCCACAACGGTTGGTGTATTCTTCGGTTGGAAAAAAGCCCTGGCCTGCCAGTCGAAGTTATATCCCCAGCAATAACCGCTCCATTCCGAATTTGCAAGAGTCTTTATTTTGCTGATGAAAAAATTTATTTTGTCAAGATATTCCTGCTTTTGAGTTATCTGATAAAGATTACAGTATCCTGAGAGGAATAGTCCCAAGGCCTTTGGATTATACTCTTTTTTTACTCCTGCAAGAGGCCTTAAATTAATGGGGGAACGTTTAAACAACTGAATGCATGCCAGCCTGGCCATGCGGTTTCCCCGAATAACAGGGATTGCCTGAAAAAGCCGGCTATTCAATCCGTCATAAGGATCGTAGCCCTTATAACCTTCACTGGCACAATACGCCTCCAGCTTGTATAGTGAATTCCAAACGCTATTTTCCATCCAGATCAATTTTCTGACATAAACCAGTATGTAAACTATCCAGAATTTTAAAGGTAGTAAGTGTTGTCAGGCAAATTGATCTGAAGCTAATAGGACTCTCTTTGCCACTGTGTACTGCATCCAGGAATGCGTCCACCTCTTCGCTGTGTCCTTTGCCTGAAGACTTGACTTTTATTGATCTGCCATTCTTATAAATAACGCCCTCCTTAAAATCATTAATAACACCGACAATTCCGCCTCCGAAGACTTCAATTTTTTCTTTTGGCAAAGACTTGTCACCATTGGCAACATAAATAATGTTACCGACTGAACCATCAGAGAATTTTATTACTATTGAAATATTATCCTCCGAAACAATCTTTGAATTTTCAGTATTTATTGAAGCTGCAAATACATCTACCGGTTCAGCATCAGTGAAAAACTGCAGCAGATCAATAAAGTGACAAACTTCTCCAACAATTCTTCCACCACCAATTTCAGGCTGCTGAATCCAATGCTCTTTTGGAATCATCCCGGCATTAATCCTCATATTTATTACCAAAGGCTCATTGAGATTATTAAATTCCTTTTT
Source organism: Bacteroidales bacterium (assembly GCA_035354395.1). Taxonomy (GTDB): domain Bacteria; phylum Bacteroidota; class Bacteroidia; order Bacteroidales; family VadinHA17; genus LD21. The sequence goes on from DAOQAX010000001.1 coordinate 20,284, forward strand.
CAATCTGACACTTACAGGAGCAAAACGCCTGTTAAAGCCAACCATCAATGGCTGATTGAATTCCTCTTTCGTAGTAAGTACTGAATTAAATTGTTCTTCAGTTATTGCCAGTGGCTTTTCTACAAACACCTTTTTCCCTGCTTTAAGAGATTCAATAACAAATTCAGAATGCGAATTATGCGGTGTGGCAATAAAGACAGTATTGATGTCCTCCTTCTTTAAAATATCATTGGCGTCAGTTGAACAGAAATTGAATCCGAACTTATCCAGCACATTTTTTGAAGTGATGCCCCGTGAAGTAACCACACCATCCAGGGATGCTCCGAAAGGCTTAATCTTTGGAATGAGATAGCTTTGTGCAAAACTTCCTGCCCCAATAAATCCCACGTTAATATCTTTTATCGGGTTAGAATTTACCTTGTTTAATGTGTTTCTTTTGTTCTCATTCTGACTATACTTCAGCAAAATGCCAATATATGGTTCCTGAATTTTCCCCAGGACAATGTCATAGGCTTTTTCTGCTTCCTGAATGTCAAACACATGGGTAATTAATGGTTTAACATCTATTGATTTGCTTGAGAGCAGCTGCAGGAAGGTCTCCATATTTCTTTGCTCAGTCCATCTCACATAAGAGAAAGGATAATCAATTCCTCCTTCTTCATATTTCACATCATAGCGTCCCGGGCCATATGAGCATGACATTTTCAACTCCAGCTCTTTTCTGTAAAAATGAGGATCTCTTGGGAAATCCATATTCACTGCTCCTACAACAATGATTTTGCCTTTCTTTTTTAATACTTCTGATGACAGAATTATAGGATCGTTTGTAGGAGCGGCAGCGGTTATAATAACAGAATCAAAACCATATCCATTGGTGAAATTTTCACATGCTGTTTTCAGATTGGGATCATTCCTGTTCATGCTTTTTTCAGCAGCCAGATTACCTGCAAGTTTTACAAGTTCCTGGTTTACATCTATTCCAAAAACAGCACAGCCACCCGCTTTTAAAAGCTGACATGTTATTTGTCCAAGAAGGCCCAGCCCAATGACACAAATTTTCTCTCCCAGCCGGGGGTCTGCCTGGCGAATGCCCTGCAAAGCAATAGCTCCCAAAGTAGTAAATGCTGCTTCCTCTGAAGTGACATTATCCGGTATCTTTGCAACAAGATTTTGTGGTATGGCTACCATCTCAGAATGTGATGCATAATCCTGACCGGCACAGGCCACACGATCACCGGGTTTAAACTTTCCGTCGCTATCCAATGAAGCAACCACAATGCCGGAGGTGCTATATCCCAGCGCTTTTAATGAATCCAGCTTGGTTTTTACCTTACCTAATGTTGCTGACAACCCTTCTTTCTTTATATTCTGAATTACCTGGGCTACAAGATCAGGACGTTGTTTGGCTTTGCCCAGTAATCCGGCTTTAGCAACTTTTACTGTTCCACGTTCGGTGCCTGCACTTATTAACGAATATTCATTTTCAACCAATATCATACCATCAGAAATAGAAGGCATTGGTATTTCGTCGACATATAATTCGCCGTTTTTAAAGTTTTGGATGAGCTGTTTCATTGCATTATTTTATTAAAAGGGGGATTTTACCAATATTTGTTTTAAAGGGTTCATTAATATGTCTGAACATCACATCTAAATCCAGATTCGTGGTGTCAAAATAGTTCATGGGATTTTCAATTGAATCTGAGCTTGAATAATAGACAATAATTGCACCAGGTTCAATTTGCTGCACCTGGATAAAGTCTACCATATCAAAAAGTTTGTGATGTCTGCCAAAAATCAGTGCGGTAAGAGATATACTCTTTTTATTGCGGTCAAGAACGGACTCTCCCAACCGTCCTTCTTTAATTTTAAAAGAGTTTAGCAGCCCGGAATCATCCATCTCCGGATCAATCAGATCTTCAGTGTCATATCTTATAAAAGGAGATGCAAAGTTATCGAATGCTGTGCCGACAAGGTGATAACAGCCATCTTTTTCAACTGCCTCAGTATATCCGTATGATAAAAAGGGAACATACTCAAATTTCCTGTATAATTCTCCTGCCAGAATCACGCCTTCAGTGTGACCATACCATGAAATGGTGTTTTTAGTCAATAATTCCTCAATATAATTTCTGTAATGAGGTGTAGGATATTCCGATCCAAGCATTATCCCTTTTATATTACTCTTTAAGAAGTCCAGTAATGCAGGAGCCTGAACCGAAATCTCTTTAAGGAAATTGTATATTGAACTGGGATAACCATGTATAAATTCAGTGTTGTACTTTTTAAAGAGCCTGAGTAAATCATCATATTCCTTTGTGGTGAAGGAATGGTATGAATTGATCAGGAATTCATTCTGGTTGAAATTATACAGATAAACGTTGTCAAGGTTTCGTCCACGAATTGTTATCTTGGTCCGGGAAGGTGTATAACCTATCTTTCTCCACATATAATGCATGTGAGCCCACTCCCTGGGATAATAATTCCTGGCTGCATAGAATGAGAGGGGGTTTCCGCTGGTACCACCTGTATTAAACTGTTTAAGTGCATAATCCTTAATCGTCCTGTCATCAATGGGTACAGCTTTAAGAGAAGATTTTGTCATTAATGGTATCCTACAGATATCACTGATGCTGTTTATTTCAGTAACGGACACTCCATTTGCCTTTAGAAACTGACTGTAAAAAGGGCTGCAGGAGCTGAAATGCTTAAGGACCTTATTGAATCCCTCTAAAAGATAAGCCTGCCTTGTATCCTTATCTGAATTAATAAGCCGTTCTGTAAGCCCTGAATATCTTTTATAGTCACTTCCAAGACGAAGGGTGAAAGGAATATAGTTAAGAGCAATCCCTATCTGTGGGGGAATCTTCTCTGATGCCAGCTTAACTTTATTCTTGAAACTCATACTCAGGCATTAAGAACGGCAATGAATTTTTAAATCTTTGAAAGATATCTGTAACTCAATTCCAGGCACAGAAATGCCCAAATTTTAGTTGAATAATTTACATTTTGATTAACATGCAGGTCAAAGCATTTTTCAATAACTGAAATATCAATATACTCTTTCTGCACCGAGTTCTGGATTGATTCTGAAACCAGATCCCTCATCTCGTTAGATATCCACTTATGTATTGGCAGGTCAAATCCAACTTTTCTCCTGTAAATCTGATCCTGGTCAAGATACTTTGATGCGAGTTTCTTCATAAGGTACTTTGGCACACCATTTTTCATCAGCAGTTTAGCAGGGATGCCGGCAGAGTAATCCACCAGTTGATGAGCAAGGAAAGGAACACGGAGTTCAACCGAAGTGCCCATGGTTGACCTGTCTGATCTGGTAAGAAGATCATTGGGAAGACGATCCTTGATATCCAGATCCATGGCTTGTTTCACATCCGTGACTTTTAATGAATCATATCCATCGCATCCGGGTAGCAGCTGAGACAGCAAATGAGGCTCAAAGATGGTGGCAGTACCGTAGAAATAAGGTGACTTAAGTGAATTTGTTACAAAATTCTGTGTCTTGGAGTTGTTCTTAAAGGCCTTGATAAATGTATCCGCAAACGGAAGATATTTACCTCCGGAATTATAAATTCTTTTTGACCAGTTGAAGTACTTATATGCATTATATCCACCGAAAAGTTCATCACTCCCCTCCCCTGCCAGTAATGCCCTGTAGTTTAAGCTACTGGCATAATCAGAAATCTTATATAATAATAATGCTGATGGGTCTGCCACAATATCATCCTGAATTTTTATCCAGTCTTCAATGCTGTAGAGGAAATCGTTGGCATCAACCCGTATTTCATTGTACTGTATCCCATACCTTTCACATACTCTTCTGGCATATCCTGATTCATCAAACTGTTTATCATGGAATGCAACAGTAAACGCATTCAAATCCGATTTTTGCCTTGAAGTAAGTGCTGCTATTAAAGACGAGTCTACTCCGCCGCTCAGGAACAAACCTACCGGGACATCAGCAACAAGCCTGTTTTTAATTGAATCAATGAGTAATTGCTCGATTGAATCAATAACCTCGTTCTCATCCTTATAAATATCTTCAACAGGCTTACGCTCCCACCACTGCCCGGTTTTGATAATATGAGAACCCCGCATATCAAACTCCAGATATGAAGCAGGCGGAATTTCAAAAATATCTTCGAAAATAGTATACGGAGCCTTAAATGCCCGGTTCAGATAATACTGCCATAGTTTATCATGATTGAGCCTCTTCTGAGAAAAGATGACCAATGGAGTTAATGTGGATGCAAAGGCAAATACTTCATCATTATCAATATAATAAACCGGTTTTATTCCGATTCGGTCACGGCACAAAGTCAATAACTGTTTTCCTTTGCTATAGTAGCCAAAACCAAACATCGAGTTGGTTCTCGGAAGAAATCCCAGGTAATCACGATGTAATCCCTTAAGAAGCACTTCAGTATCAGAATGCAGATTATATACTTCGTCGCTGTATTTGAGATCCTTATAATTATATATTTCCCCATTATAGGTGATGGCGCCATTATCATCATGCATTGGTTGCTTTGCGTTCCCCAGGTCAATAATGGACAGCATGTTATGAAAAAAGAAGAGGTTGGGCTCAACTTCATACATATTGAATTCGTCCGGGCCTCTCTTATATTGATTTGTATTTACCAGATTCCTGAATTTTTCGAGCACAACAGGATTTACTTCTTTCTTAAAATGTAAACCGGCAATTCCACACATATCTTCTTTTATTTTGTATTTAATACTCTTGCTTTAACAGATACTCCCTTAATATAACAATTATACTAATTAAATCTCTTTAATTACTTATAAAAATCTCTGAGTTAGCAGTGATATTGAATTTAAACAATTGGCTTTGATCATCTGACTATGGTGTAAAAATGGTTATATCTCATACAAATTTTTATAGAAAGAGATATAATTCTCGGTTAAAGGATAACTCAGAGACTCTTTGATCCTTTCTATGTTACCGAGAGTAGTATCAAGTTTTTCAAAAAAATCACGCTGGCTTCTGGTCTCAAAAAGAATTGTTCCTTCCGGTCTGGCAACAACATCTGAAGCGATAACCGGAACACCTAAATAGAGAGACTCCCTCACAGTCAATGCATCTCCGTCAATATTCGTTGGTCTTAATACAATATCGCTGAGTTCAATAACTTTTATAAATGACACATTCTCTGTGGTAATCAGTACTTCATCTTCAACCTCTAATTCTTTTATGTGTTTGATAGTGTCAAAATAGTATGTATCAGAGTCAGTGACATAAGAAATGGTAAATACGAGTGCCACCTTTTTCTGCAACCTGTTTTTGAACTCCTTTATTGCCGAAACACACATGTCCAATCCATATAAATCGACATTGTTAATTATATCCAGATGCCACGCATTTGCTGAAATGATGAAGTACCCTTTCTCCTTCTTGTCTCTTATCCAATTTTCCGCACTTACCGGCAGAACTTTGTCTTCTTTAGCGCTGGGAGGGATAAAGGCCTCTTTTACGTAAGGTTTCTTTTTCAGATGCAACATTGCAACAGCTTCTTTATTAACCAGGACTACCTTATCGCAGAGGTTAAGGAGAGATCTGAGAAAGAATAGATTCTGGTTTACCGGCGTGTAATGCAATGTAATTACCACTTTTTTAAATAGCAGTTTTGATATGCAGATATGAAGTATTCTGAATACGTTAATAGCACTATGGATATGAACTATGTCAGCCCATAAAATAAGTTTTATGTATGCAAAAAGGCGCAGACTGCGGACATTAAAATATTCCTCTTTTCTTACGGATGATTCGTCAATATATCTTACATCGGCAAAAGGAGAAATCATATCCCCCAAACGAAATATATGTATACTGACGCCGCCCTTTGGATCAGGTAATGGTCCTATAAAAAGTATTTTTCTTTTCATATATGAGGTATAAATACTATCTGCTCTTTTCGCTTCGGGATTGAGCTTATTTAACATTCCTAAAAGAAACACGCAGCCAATAATTCAATTTAGAAAACCCGTGCTTTTTTTTAGCCATAATAATTTGTTTATAAAAAGGATATTAAAAAACCGGGCTGTAATCCGGATACTAAAAATCAGATTTCTTCACTCTAAATTTAAAATTATGAGTATAATCTCATTTCATTGGTGATTGGTATATTCAACCTCCGAAAAGTTTGCTTTTAAAATGTCTGAAATTGATTTTCTGTTATTTATCTCATTTCCGGGTTTTATTTTTCTAATCAAATCCCAATAAGAGCCGGTAATAAGTTTAGCGTTAATATAGGGCCTGCTGTCATAACAGGATAAACCGATTCTGGGAATACTGTACAGATCAGACCCGCGATTAAAACGACCGGCTGAAGTAGAAAAGGCACATACGCACCCTGAATCTTTAAGTATGCTTATTTCTCTCTGCCCATAGTCAAAATCATAAAGCCCGTTTGGATATGCGAAATATTTTATATCATGGCCGAGAGAATCTGAAAGCAATTCAAATGATAATTTAATCTCATTTTTTGAGACTTCTGAATCCTCATTGGCAAGTATAGGATGAAGTATTGTATGAGCGCCCACAGTCACAAGCCCCGAACTCTCCACTTCCTTTATTTCATCTGCCGACATGTTCTTACAGGGCCTCCTGTCCAGATTATTCAATCTCTGATACCGATTGATTATCTCCCATATAAGTTCAATTTTAAGACATTTGAACACATCACATACAGGATATTGCAGGTCTGTTTTTTCGCCTATTCCAAGAACATCCGTTGCCACGCTTAAGAGACTTCGGGCTTCGCATCCTTCTATCTCCTGAAACCATAAGTTTTTCCTGTTTATAGCGGCATCAGGTGAAACAAACACTGTAGAGGGGACATTGTGTTTCTTTAAAACAGGATAAGCAAACTTATAAAATGAACTGGCGCCATCGTCAAATGTGAAATGACATACATTTCCAAGGCCGGTACCCTGTCTGTATAAGTTCATCAATTCATCCAGGCTTACAGGTTTATATTTGCTGGTGAGGTAAAGAACTGTACTGTCAAACCAATTTACATCCTGTAACTCGTGAAAATTAAATATCAGCGCCATTTTATACTTCCTTTTAAATAATACTAAATACTGGCCGAAAGACAATATTCTTTCTTTGCAGAATTCTCTGGCCGTTATTTATATAATGATAAGAAGTCAGAGTCTGAATCAGCATTTGTAACAAAAAATCTCAGGCTTCCTTCATACTCAAAATTTGTAGTTATAATTTCCGCCTTCCCCGTACGGCAAACAAATGGGAAAAAGTCTATTTTCTTATAATCAACCGATGTCCTGAATGTTACAAGAGGAAACCTGTTACTTCGTCCCAGTTTTGAAGCAGCTTTAAGGATTGCCTTGTACTGCTCGGGTTTTTGAATATTAAATCTGAAATCGACAACTGACAGTACCGGGAAGCCTCCTTCAATAGAAGAACGCACTACGAAATAGCATTCATCGGGCTTATTGGTTTCGTTGTTTTCAAGTTTGTATAATGTATAATCAGTCAGGTTATTAAAAAACCTCTTATCCAGAAAATGTTCATCCCTTACAAACTCTATATCCATGTCGGAGTTGCTCCAGTATCCGTTCTCGGGGATTTTCAGGCTTTTTACGCTATCGACTTTTTCAAATTTATGTTTGCCGGCAATCAGCGTCTGCGGAAGTTTCAGATTATCCTTTTTCTTGCAGCTCAGAATTTTTAGCTTTATCAGAGGTGCTTTAAAAGTCCAGAAATTGAATATCAAATAAAGCTTTGCCCAACCGGCACTTGGCGTTCCCAGCTCTTTCTGAATCCTTTTATTTATTTCAGATGCGCCAAAGCCAAACATCGGTTTAATCTCACCGGACTCCACCATCAGATAAAGGCTGGCCTCACCTCTGTAACGCTCCTCAACAATCAGATCATGGCCCCAAAAGACTTTCACTTCTTTGCCATAAATTCTTGCCTTGGTCACGAACATCAGAATACAGCCAATGATTTCACCGTCATCATTAATTACTAACAGGTTATTCTCAACATCTTTATTGTCCTCGGGGAAATCAAACAGGCGAAACTTCAGGTATTCCTCAGGCTTCTCAGGCCACAATTTTTTTGAAAAAGCTAAAAGCTTTTCATAGTATTTTTCTTCAAAATGTACAACATCCATATCAGACCGAAGTTAATTAGATTTTTATTAATTGAATCCTGCTTAAGCAGGGACATTTTCGCTAAATAAGGCATCCGCTTAATGCAAAATTGAAAAAAAGATTATTTCAATCCTAAATTTTTCTTTCATTTATTTCATTGATCATTATCAATTTTAGCCTTGTTTCCTTTGGAACAGCAACGCTGATAAAATAGTCAAGGACTTTAAATGAGTAGATAAGCTGTTTATCAGAAACAGGCCTTGCATATTTATTATACAGCAACTCTTTTTTCATATAATTCCTGCTCTGAGACACCTCAACAGAGGGCAGTTCAGCAATAATACCCACTCCAATAGCTTTAAGCAAGGCTTCTTTTCTTGTCCATAACCTGAAGAAATTATCCTGCAGGTTTTGATCTTTAATCAACGAGGCCCGCTCTTTTTCACTGAAAGCAATTCTGGCCACTGAGTCTATATCAATTTTTTGTAAAGTATACTCAATATCGATGCCTGAGGGGTAATACTCCGAGAGCACTATTACAAATGCATTTTTTGTGTGAGAGATATTAAAATAATACTTATCACCTTCCAGCCAGGGCTTGTTGTTCTCATCAATGTAAAAGTCTATTTCGGATGGTTCAATACCCAGTTTACAGGCCAGAATCTTTCTAAGAAAACCATGACTGGTAATGAAAGTAAACCTGTCTTCAGCAAATTTAAATTTATCTGCTCTTGATCGTTCGTTATCAGACAAAACCTGTTCATAATCAGCTGCTTTGTCACAAAGCTCATCAACTAACCCAAAATAAACTTCTGTTTCAGTTTCAGACGACAAAGCTGTATCCCCGGTATCAGGTTGAAAGCAGCATTCAATAGCTTCTGTAAAAGGGTACACTTTCTATTTTTGCATTAAAGCTTCAACATTTTCAGCAAGTTCCTTAACTCTTGGTGCTTTCAGGAAAATTTTCAGAGGTAAATTAACATTAAACTCTGATCTGATTCTTGAAATCATAGTTACTGCTTTAAGTGAATCGCCTCCCAAATCAAAGAAGTTATCATTGATTGAAATATTTTCATGCTTCAATATTTTGCACCAGATGTCATAAATAGCTGATTCCATCGGTGAAAGAGTTTCATTTGTTTCAATCTCGCTATCCAAAAGGTCAGATTGGTTAAACTTTAACGCCTTTCTGTCTACTTTCCTGTTTGGAAGACGTGGTAACTCCTTACATATTTGAAATAAAGATGGATGCATATATGAAGGAAGTTCTCTTGATATGCTCTCAATTATTTTTGCTTTGGAAAGCTCCGCTCTGGCATCCGGAACGACAAAGGCAATTAGTCTTAAGTCGTTCTCTTCTATTTCGCAGAGTTTAACTACAGCATCACTTATTTCCGGGATCTTGTTAAGTTGATTTTCAATTTCACCAAGTTCAATTCTAAAACCTCTCAGTTTAACCTGGTTATCAATCCTGCCAAACAATTCGATATTGCCATCATAAAGAAATCTACCTAAATCTCCGGTTTTATAAATAAGGCCCTTACTATCCAATTGCAGGAATTTTTCAGCATTTAGTTCAGGTCTGTTATGGTATCCTTTAGTTACTCCAAGGCCTCCGATAGCTACTTCGCCGATAACTCCCAAAGGAAGTTCCTTATTGTTTTTGTCAAGTATATGTACTGTAGTGTTGTTTATTGGTTTACCTACAATTATAGGTGCTTCAGGGTCAGTTATCCGATAGCAGGTTGACCATACTGTTGTTTCTGTAGGACCATACATATTCCATAGTGTGCCTACCCTGGCAAGAAGTTCTTTAACCAAAGAAGGGACTATGGCTTCGCCTCCTGATAAGGCTTTCAGATTTTTCTTTCCGGTCCATCCGTCAGCTATCATCAAATTCCAGGTTGCAGGGGTAGCCTGCATCACAGTAATATCATACTTCTCAAGGAGCTTATATAGCGCATGGCCATCAATAATATTTTCTGATGACGCCATCACCACCTGTGCACCATTGGATATGGGAAGGAACAGCTCCAGCACTGATATATCAAATGATAAAGTGGTTACTGCCAGCAACCGGTCTTCACCGGTAAGTCCGGGAGTATCCTTCATGCTTAACAGAAAATTCACTACTGCCTGATGATGTACCTTTACTCCCTTTGGCTTCCCGGTTGACCCTGAGGTATAAATCAGATAAGCAAGAGATTGATTACTGATAACCACGTCAGGATTGTTCGAATCGCACCGGTCTATTTTGCCTCTCTCAGCATCCAGCAGAATCATTCTCTTTTCCGCTGATATGCCAACAAATTTGCTTTTTAATGAGTTCTGGGTAATCAGAATATCAGCTCCGGAGTCTTCAAACATATAAATCAGCCTGTCGTCCGGGAATGATGGATCCATAGGCAGGTAACAGCATCCTGACTTAAGCACTCCCAATACCGTCACCAGCATCTCAGCTGTCCTTTCCAGGCTTACTCCGATTGCATCTCCTGGTTTTACTCCCAGGGAAATCAGGTAATGAGCAAGCTGATTCGCTTTTGAATTCAGCTCTTTATAGGTTATTTGCAACCCTTCAGATATTACTGCAATCTTCCTTGAATTCCGGTCAACCTGCTCTTCAAATAAATTATGCACAACGCAGTCCGGCATGCTTACACCGGTATCATTAAACTCAGCAAGTTGTTTTCTTTCATTATCAGAAATAACTGACAGCTCGGCAAGGGAAAGATCGGGAGCTGACACGAATGTCTCAAGCACATGGATAAATGCATCTTTCAGACGAATTGCCGTATTCCTGTTTATGAGATCCATGTTGTACTCCAATAACCCATGTATACAACCATCTGCTTCCCAAAGGCTCAATATAATATCAAAGGAAGTGGTTCTTTCCTCATTTGAAATCTGTGTACTTTTTATTCCATCGAGTCGTACAGGTACCCCAAGGTTATCCTGCCATGCAAAAACCACCTGGAACAATGGGTTTACATTCAACGCCCTCTCCGGATTTACTATGTCTACAACTTTATCAAAAGAAATATCCTGATGGCTTATAGCATCCATCGTCATGTTATGAGTAAATCTAAGGATATCCCTAAAAGTCTGCTCCTTTGAATATATGAGCCTGGCGACCACGTTATTGACAAACATCCCAAAGATATTCTCAAGCTTTGAATGTGGCCTGTTTGTTACCCATAAACCAACGTTTAAGTCGTCCTCACCTGAATATTTATGTAATTCAATCCCATAGACACTTAAAAGAGTTGTATACAATGACACCCCTTCTGTTCTGCTAATTTCCTTAAGGCGTTGGGTAAGTTCCCTGGGTACAAATATTTCTTCATGGGCGCCCCTGTTTGTTGCCTGAACTTTTCTCTGGTAATCATATGGGAAGTTCAGTACCGAAGAACATCCCTGAAGGTTCTTTTTCCAGTATTCGGCAGATTTCCTGATTCGTTCAGAATCCCTGGTATCATGTTCCCATTTTGCATAATCGTATTCCTGAAACTCCAGTTCCGGAAGATATGGTTCCGCACCTGTCAAAAAACTATGGTAAATCGCACTTAAGTCATTTACAAATACGGACCACGACCATCCATCAAAAATGATATGATGGAAACTTATATGAAAATAATACTCTTCAGCTCCTGTAACAGCAAGCCAATGCCTGAACATAGGACCTTCCGCCAGATTGAATACCTGCATGGAATCTTCATCAAGAAGCTTCCGGATTCTCTCCTCCCTCTTCCCCTCAGGTTGAGTTTTTAAATCAATAACAGGAAGATCAATTGTTTTAGGTACTATTTCAAAATATGGAGTTCCATTTGACTCTTTTATGACAGAATAGACTACATAATGCCTCTTGAAGAGTTTATCAAGGCTCCTCCTGAAAATATCAATATCAAGTTTGCCAGTCAGCTTAAAGGTATATGGGATAATGTATGATGGCATATCCGGATCTATTTTGGATATAAGCCATAATCTCTCCTGATTGGCAGTCAATGGCAGATTGGTCATTTCCGGCAGATGAACCAGTTTAAATGAATCATCCTTCCCGGAAATATTATTATCAATAAAATCAGCCAATCCGCTAAATGAAGAATTAGATCGTATTTCCCTGAAGGCTATTTTAACACCAAACTCTTCCCTGATCTTATTTACCAGTCTGATAGCAAGAAGTGAGTTGCCCCCTATATTAAAGAAATCATCATTAACACCTATAGAACTTGTTTTCAAGATAGCACACCAGATATTATATAGTCTCTTCTGTGTCTCACTGAGTGCATTAAGGTCTGTCTCTGAAAGAGGCTCTGACTCTTCTATCTCATACAAGAGGGCTTTCTTGTTTATTTTTCCGTTTGGCAGTCGTGGGAAGCCATCCATCATCTTGTAATATGACGGGACCATATACCCTGGCACCTGTTGTGACAGGTGAGATATCAGTTCATCTCTTGTCAGTTTAAACTCAGGCCTGGTATTTAAGTAAGCTACAAGTCGTTCATCGCCTTCACCAAATCGCTGAAGCTTGACAACAGCTTCCCTGACTCCGGTTTCTCTTGAAAGAAGTATTTCGATCTCGCCGGGTTCAATCCTGAATCCTCTCAGTTTTATCTGATTATCAGCTCTCCCGAAAAGCTCAATATTTCCATCACTTAAGAAACGACCCAGGTCACCGGTTTTATACATTCGCACGCCATCTTCCCTTTCAATAAATTTTTCAGCTGTCAGATCCGGCCGGTTACGATATCCCTGTGCAACACCTGATCCGCTTATGCATAATTCCCCTACTGCTCCTAAAGGAAGAAGATTGTTGTTTTTATCAAGTATAAAGGCCCTGGTATTATTTATTGGTTTACCTATGTGAATTACCGATTCAGGATCATTTATCCTTGTGCATGTGGCATAGACTGTAATTTCAGTAGGCCCATAACAATTCCAGAATTCTGATACTCTGGGTAACATTTGTTGTATCAATGCCGGGCTCACAGGCTCTCCTCCACATAATGCCTTAAGGTCACTTTTCCCTTTCCATCCGGCTGACAGAAGAATGTTCCAAAGCGAAGGAGTGGCCTGAATAACACTGATATCATAATTGTCGATAAGTTCAATCAGCGACTGGCCGTTTGTAATATCCTGGGTGGAAGCCACCACCAGGGTCGCTCCGTTAAGAAGGGTGGTGAATATTTCATACACCGACATATCAAATGATAATGTCACTACTGCAAGCAATCTCTCCTTTTCAGAGAAGCCCGGAGTAACAGTCATGCTCTTTACCAGGTTTACAACTGACCGGTGAGTAATTGGAACCCCTTTGGGACGACCGGTGGATCCGGAGGTATAAATAATATATGCAAATGAATCAGGAGTAGCTGTAACTTCAGGTCGTGATACAGGAAAACCTGAAATTGCATTCCAATCTTTATCAATTAATATTGCTGACACTCCACTAAACGAGTCAAACGCCTCAGCAAGTGAACCTTGCGATATCATCACCTTCGAACCTGCGTCCTCAAGCATAAAATTAAGTCGTTCACCCGGGAACAAAGGATCAAGGGGAAGATAGCAACATCCTGCCTTTAAGATTCCCAAAACAGCAACGATCATTTCAACATTACGCTCCATGTAAATACCCACTATCTCACCCGGTTTCACGCCAACAGAAAGCAGATAATTAGCCAGCTGATTGGATCTCTCATCCAGCTGCTTATACGTTAAGCTTTCAACACCCGAGATAACCGCGGGTTTATCGTGATACTTAACCGATATATTTTCAAGTTCCTGATGTAAGGTTTGCTCAGGTATGATTGCATCCGTACTGTTAAACTCCAAAAGCTCCCTTATATCATTTTCTGTTGCAACAGACAGGTTTGAAATGGTTTTATCAGGATTTGTAACAAGATTATTAATCAGAGCAATATAACTATCCCTGATCCTTAAGATAGTCTCCTTCCTAAGAAGGTCAGAGTTATATTCTATCTCTCCCTCAATAACATCTCCATTCTCCCACAAATAAAGAGAGAGATCAAAAATAGGAGCACGATCTTTTGCCCTTACACTCTCTGTTGTTATCCCTTCAAAAGTCAGCGGTTTATTAAGGTTATTCTGCCAGACAAAGCCAACCTGGAACAATGGATTAGCGGTAGAGTTACGATCCGGGTTTACTATCTCCACCACTTTCTCAAATGGCAGATCCTGGTGCGCAATTGCTGATAATGCCGAACCATTTGTTGCGCGAATCAGACTTTTAAAAGTATCCCCCTCTTCAAACTGCAGGCGAACCACAACAGTATTGACAAACATGCCAAAAATGTTCTCCAGACCGGGATGAGGCCTGTAGGCTATTGGCAATCCAATATTCAGATCATCATCACCGGAATATTTATTCATCTGTATTCCAAATGCTGCCATCAGTGTAGTGAAAAGAGATGCCCCGGCATCCCTGGAAACGCTCCTGATCTTATCTGACAATAATTCAGGTATACTGATGGCCTCGAAGCTACCCCTCCCGGTTGGTTTATTGATACGCTGGAAATCATATGGAAAATTCAGAATCGGAGAACATCCCTGCAGTGTCGTTTTCCAGAATTCAATTGATTTGGTTTTATCTGCGATATCGTCAACAGTGGTTTCCCAACCGGCATAATCGTATTGCTGAAACTCTATTGCATCAAGGTTTGGAGCTTCTCCCTTTACAAGACTATTGTATATTGCACTCAGGTCATCAACCATTACTCCCTGAGACCAGCCATCAAAAACAATATGATGAATACTCAGATTAAAATAATGCTCATCCGGAGCAGTCTTTATAAGGGATACACGGAACAATGGCCCGCGTGATAAGTCAAACGGAAGTTTTGAATCCTCTGCTAAAAAGTCAGCAACACTATTTAATTTTTCACCTTCATTTATTGAGGTAAAATCAATCAATGGAAGAGTAATATGTTTTTCTGAAATGTTAAAGTAAGGCTCACCATTTTCTTCATGAATTTCAGAGAACACAATATGATGTCTATGGAATAATGCATTCAGGCTCTTCTCAAACACCTCCGTGTTCAGGTTTCCTTTTAACCTGTATGTCGACTTGATAATATAATATGGGATATCAGGTTCCGATTGTGAAATGAGCCAGATCCTTTTCTGATTTCTTGTCAATGGCAGCCCGGATGACTCTTGTAAATGGACCATATCCATTGGTTTTGCCGATCCGAGCACCTGCTTATCAAGGTATGCGCTTAATTGAGCAATTGTTGAGTTGGCAACCAAATCCCTGAAGTTGATTGTTATGCCAAACTCACTCCATATCTGATTTATAAGCCTGATGCCAAGAAGTGAGTTACCGCCGGCATCAAAAAAGTCAACAGAGATTGAAAGCTTTTGCAGCTTAAGGATTGACGACCAAATAGAATATATCTTTTTCTGAGTCTCAGTGAGAGTAGCAAAATCTGCTTCAGCTGTCCTCTCCTGGTCAGATTCTATAGTTTCATATACCAGAGCTTTTTTATCTATCTTCCCATTTGGCAGCCTGGGGAAACCATCCATTATCCTGAAATATGATGGCACCATATACCCGGGCACATGTTGTGAAAGGTATGATATCAGTTCATCTCTTGAATGTTCAGCGTCAGGCTCAGCATTAATGAATGCTACAAGCCGCTCGTCGCCTTCACTGAATTTTTGTAGTTTAACAACAGCCTCTCTGACGCCAGTCAGGCGTGCAATAAGAGTTTCAATTTCACCCGGCTCTATTCTGAATCCCCTTAGTTTGATCTGATTATCGATCCTTCCAAATAGTTCGATATTACCGTCTTCGAGGAACCGGCCAAGGTCTCCGGTTTTATAAATAATTCCCTGGCCATTAAGCGGGATAAACTTCTGGGAGGTCAAATCAGGTAAATTGTTATACCCTTTTGTTACACAGTCACCTCCTATTGCCACCTCTCCAATTACACCAACAGGAAGTGGCATGTTGTTTTTATCCAGTATAAATATCTTTGTGTTATCCAGCGGTTTACCTATGACAATAGGTGCATCTGCATCGGTAACCCTTCCGATAGAGGCATATACTGTGGTCTCTGTCGGGCCATAGCAATTCCAGAATTCAGCAACTTTAGGAAGCACCTGGCTAACAAGTGATTGTGTCAATGCTTCTCCGCCACATAATGCTTTCAGACCCTTTCTCCCCTTCCATTGGCTGGAAAGGAGAATGTTCCAAAGAGAGGGGGTCGCCTGTAATATTGTCACATTATGTTCATCAATCAAACCGGCCAGCGCTTTCCCGTCAACAATATCATTTTTCCCGGCAATTACCAGTGTAGCCCCGTTGGCAAGAGAGGTGAAAATCTCATAAACAGACATATCAAATGCGGGAGTGACCACCGCCAGTAAAACGTCATCCTGGTGTATCCCGGGTTTTTTGGACATGCTGTTCACCATGTTGACTACAGCCCTGTGATGTACTTTTACCCCCTTGGGCCTGCCGGTAGAACCGGAAGTATAAATTATGTAGGCCAGCGAGTCTGCGGATATAGACGGGGAAGGATTTGAAGTGTTTTTACTCAGAATTTCAGCCCAAACCCTGTCGATGTATATTACCTTCTTTTCATTAAATTCCTTAAACTTACCTTCCAGCGAGCTATTTGAAATAATAAATTTCGCATCTGCATCTTTGGTCATATACAGGATGCGGTCATCAGGGAATGAGGTATCAAACGGAAGATAACAGCAGCCTGATTTAAGAATTCCAAGAATCGTAACAATCATATCAGCTGAACGATCGATGCACATACCTATCGCATCACCCGGCCTGACACCCTGGGATTTAAGATACCATGCCAGCTGATTGGCCATTTCATTTAACTCCCTGTAACTTAAACGGGTTTTGTTGAAAACGACAGCTGGCTTATCCGGCGTTTTTTCAACCTGCCTTTCAACAAGTTCATGCAGCAGGCATTCCGGAAACAGAGAGTTGGTTTTATTAAATCCTTCAAGAAGTTTTATTTCACTCTCTGAAAGGATTGAAATCTCAGATATAATCTTGTCCGGGTCTCCCGTTAATTCTTCAACCAGATAAACAAGATTGTGCTTAAGTCTAACTATGGTACTGTTTCGAAGAATATCTGTATTATATTTTATCTCACCTTCAATAACATTCCCGTCTTCCCATATATAAATAGTAAAGTCAAATGGTGCAACATCATCCGGAACAAATATCCTTTCTGCAACGGCACCGTTAAGATCCATAGGAACAACAACACCATTTATAGAGGATATGGTTACCTGGTAAAGCGGATTTACGTTTGATATTCTTTCAGGTCTTACTATTTCAACAATTTTTTCAAAGGAGAGCTTTGACTTTTTTATTGCATTGGTTGCCACCTCCCTTACCTGCTTAACAAGGGAGAAGAAGTTATCCTTCTCCTGAAACCTTATTCTGGCTACGGCGGTATCAACATAATACCCCATTGCATTTTCAAGAAGCCTGTTATTCCGGCGTTTTGATATAGGAATTCCAAAGCATATATCATCCTCACCGGTATATTTATTCATTAAGACACCAATGGCCGCAACCATTGTCATGTATAATGATGACCCGGCTTTTTCAGAGATATCTTTCAGCTTTGCTGTAAGAACTTCATCTATCTGAAAATGCTCTCTGTGTCCAAAACCCGAGGGCTGATTCCTTCGTGGAAAATCATAAGGGAATTTTAACAATGAAGGACAATCTTTCAGCGTTTCCTTCCAGTACTCAGTCAGGCTCTCTTCTTCCTCATCGCTTAAAGGCTCCTCCTGGTAAATATGCGGAGCACTGTAATCAGAACTATATTTACCTCCTCTGCCATTTACAACATCGGTATAAATAGTGCAAAAATCATGGGCAAACAGTCTTTCTGATCCACCGTCAAAAATGATATGTAAGATTACTACATGGAAGAAATAACTTGAATCATTTTCTTTAACCAGATTTATGCTATAAAGAGGCCCCCTTTCAATATCAAAACGTATTCTTGATTTCTTTCCGAGAAACTCGAGTATCCGTTCCCTCCTTTCCTCTTCTGGAAAACCTGAAAAATCTGAATACTCAGCACGTACATCCCGCGGGACAATTTCAATGTGTGGTATTCCATCAATCTGAGGGAATGTTGCAAACAGAATCGTATATCTTTTAAATAATATGCTTAAGCTTTCATTTAATGCGTCAATATTTACATCTCCTTTAATATTATAGGTCATGCGGATGTTATATTCAGGGTTGGTTCTGTCCAGCTGATTAACAATCCACAACCTCGTTTGAAGAGATGAAAGTGGATAATGTAAAAACTTTGCTATTTGTTTTTGCTCTCCCATGCTAAAAAATGATTTTTTAAAAGTTACACAAAAAATATTATTATGAACGATGGAAAATTTTAACTTCTATTAAATAGTTTCGCGTATTTACTACACATCTTAAAGAGACTGGAAGTGGTATAATCCATGACCTGCACTCTTATTGTCACAACCAGAGGTTACTTTTGCAGTAAAGATTCAACACTTTCAGCAAGTTCCTTAATCCTGGGTGCTTTGAGCAAAGCTTTCAGCGGTAAGTCAACCTTAAGTTCAGACTTAATCCTTGCCATTAGTGTTACTGCTTTAAGAGAATCCCCTCCCAGATCAAAGAAATTATCATTGACTGAAATATTTTCATGTTTCAGTATTTTACACCAGATGCTATAAATAACTGATTCTGTAGGTGAAAGGACTTCGTTTATTTCGATATCACTATCCAGAAGGTCAGACTTGTCAAACTTCAGCGCCTTTTTATCTGTTTTCCCGTTTGGAAGACGAGGCAACTCTTTATAGACCTGGAATAAGGACGGAAGCATATATGAAGGAAGTTCCCTTGATATTTGCTCAATAATTTTTGTTTTGGACAATTTCTCTTTAGTATCAGTAACGATAAAGGCGATCAATCTAAAGTCGTTCTCCTCAACCTTACAAAGTTTAACTACTACATCCTTTATTTCAGGCACCTTCATAAGCTGGTTCTCAATCTCGCCCAGCTCAATTCTGAATCCTCTTAGCTTAACCTGGTTATCAATCCTGCCAAATAATTCAATGTTGCCATCATAAAGATATCTTCCTAAATCCCCGGTTTTATAGACAATACCTTTGCTATCCAGCTGAACGAATTTTTCAGCATTTAATTCGGGTCGGTTATGGTATCCTTTAGTGACTCCATCACCACCGATTCCCACTTCCCCAATAACACCGACAGGGAGCTCCCTGTTAGTATCATCCAGGATATAGACGGTAGTATTATTAATAGGCCGGCCAACCAATATAGGCGCTTCTGAATCTGTTATCTGATAACATGTTGACCATACAGTTGTCTCCGTTGGTCCATACATATTCCATAAGGTCTTAACTCTTGGGATAAGCTTTTGGGCAAGAGTTGGGGTAAGTGCTTCTCCGCCACATAATGCTTTCATGTTTTTCTTTCCCTTCCAGCCTTCTTCCAGCAGAAGGTTCCATGTTGCAGGTGTGGCCTGCATTACTGTAATATCGTGCCTGCTAATGAGCTTTTCAAGCCGCTGGCCATCAGTAATGTCTTCTGGCACTGCAACAATAACCTGTGCTCCGTTTGACAAGGGTAAAAATATTTCCAGCACAGAAATGTCAAACGACAACGTAGTAACGGCCAATAGCCTGTCTTCTCTGCTGAAGCCCGGATTTGTTTTCATACTGAGAAGGAAATTTACCACTCCCCTGTGATGAACTTTCACCCCTTTGGGTTTTCCGGTCGATCCTGAAGTGTATATTATGTAGGCAAGAAACTCAGGTGTCATCGTTACCTTTAAATTTCCAGCATTACCAGCATTGATCTTTGCTTTTTCTTCATCTGTAAAAACTTCCAACGACACTTTGAAGCCGCGTGCATTTTCTTTCAATGAGGATTGGGTAATGAGAACATTTGCCCCGGAATCTTCAATCATAAAAGCAAGCCTCTCTCTCGGGAAGGATGGATCCATCGGCAAATAACAGCATCCTGCTTTCAATATACCAAGTACTGAGACAATCATTTCAACCGAGCGTTCCATATAGATCCCGACCACTTCACCAGGTTTCACTCCATGTGAAATCAGATATGAGGCTAACTTATCTGACTTTTCACTCAACTCTTTATAGGTCAGTTTTGAATCTCCGCAAATAGCAGCTACTGAAGAAGGATATCTCTTCGCCTGTTGTTCAACAAGATCCTGTATAAGGCAATCCGGCAATGGAACATTTGTATGGTTGAATTCATTAAGCATCTTCTTGTCGTTATCAGATATTATTGAAAGATCAGAAATCTTCTGGTCGGAATTGTCAACAGCCGATTGAATCAATTCAATGAAATTTTCAACCATACTGGTAACAGTACTTTGTTTTAGTACATCAATATTATATTCTACTTCACCTTCTATCAGTTCTTCATTTTCCCATAGGTTAAAAGTCATATCAAGTGGAGACACGATCTCTTTCACCTCTACTCTTTCAGCACTAAAACCATTAAAATCAACCGGTTTAGCCGAATAAGTAATCCACTGAACAGCCATCTGGAATATAGGATTAACATTCAGGAACCTCTCCGGCCGCACCAGCTCGACAATTTTTTCAAATGGTAATTCCTGATGGGTTAGTGATTCCAATAAAACATTCCTGACATCCCTGATATAGCTTCGCAAGGTTTGGTCCCTGTCAATATTCAGTCTTATTGGTATAGTGTTAACAAACATCCCGAATATCTTTTCGAGACTTGACATAGGACGGTTTGCCACATGTGTTCCGATACATATGTCCGTCTCTCCGGAGTAGCGGTGAAATAATATACCCATAAGCGAAAGCATCACAGCAAATGGGGTAGCATGTTCTTCCCTGGCAATCTTTTTTATTTTTGCAGTGACCTCAAGTGGAATTTGTATCCTCACCTTTTCTCCAAACCCAGAAGCAGTCTCCTTCCGGGGATAATCATATGGGAACTCTAATTTAGAAAGACAGCCCTTAAGAGAATTGATCCAGAAATCTTCAGATTCGCGGTTAAAAGGATTATCTCCTTCACGCTGAAGTTCTTCTGCATAATCAAGATAACATTCTTTAATGTCCTCTAGTTCCAGTTCCTTATTAAGGGAGAGGCTATTATATATCGATTTTAAATCATTTAAAAATATGCTATACGACCAACCATCGAAAACCATATGATGGAATGTACAATGAAAGTAGTAATTCGAATCATTGAGTTTATACAGGTGCAGCTTGTATAAAGGTCCGCTTTCAAGGTTAAAGCACTTTCGGGAAGCCTGTCCTATGGATTCATAAATCTCTTTTATGCTTCTCTCAATGTTTTTGCCTGAAAAATCATGCATCTCAACTTCAACAGGCTTAGGTCGGATGAAACAATAGGGAATGCCATCTTTTTCCTTAAACAAGGAAAAGACAATAAAGTGCCTGTTAAACAGAACATCCAGCGATTTCCTGAAGATATTGATATTTATTTCCCCGGTCAGCTTAAAAGTAAAGGGGATATTATATGCAGGATTTGCCACATCCAGTTTTGATACAATCCAGATGCTTTTTTGCATAAATGATAGTGGATAATTCTCCAGATCAATCTTCTGGACAGATTTTTCAACCGGTTCAGGCTTCTTCTCTTCCAAACTGAATCCTGAACACAATTTATTTACTGTCGGATTGTCAAGAAATTCCTTTAATGTAACCTTTATTCCAAGCTCTTCTTTTAACCGGGTAATGATCTGCAGGGCCAGTAATGAATGACCACCTAACTCAAAGAAGTCATCATCAAAATCAATCCTGTCAATACCGATTAATTGCTTCCATATTAAAGCTACTTTGTCAGCAATCGATGATGCGGCTAAAGTTGTCTCCTGACCTTCCGGTGACGATAAATCTTTGATAATGGGATTCCCCTTACTGCCTTCCGCAGCAGAATCATCTTCGTTAATTACTCCGGAGGGGCGGTAGTCAATCCAATGGCGTTTATTTTCAAATGGATATACAGGCAATGCCATTTTTTGCTGTTTGCCTTGTCCGTAAAATGCATTAAAGTTCACTTTATAACCGACATTAAACAAGTGCCCCAGAGCAGCAACAATCTTATATCGTTCATCAGCATTGTCAATCTTACCAAGAGTGCTGATAATTAGCTTTTTATCTTTAATATCACCTGACTGTTTTGCTAACGAACTTATATGAGTATTAGGACCTACTTCAAGGAAGACAGTTCCTTCATTTTTTGCAATTTCTGACAGCCCTTTACTAAAAAGAACTGTGTTTCTTAACTGCTGAGCCCAATATGCACCATCAGTAGCCTGACTGTTTGTTATATAACTTCCGGTCAGGCAGGATATAAACGGTTTGTCGGGGTTTTTCAAACTAAACTGATTCACATAATCTGCAAATTCTGATAAAATAGGGTCAAAAGCAGCAGAATGGAAAGCGTGTGAAGTATTAAGCGGGATAAATGGTATACCGTTTTCTTCGAGTAGTTTTTGTACTTTTTCAGCGTTTTCAGGAGTAAAAGATATTGTGCATGCAGTTGAAGCATTGTCAGCAGCAATTTCAAAACATCCGGTCTTTAATGGCTCAAGCTTTTCAACATTAGCTCTTACTGCCATCATTTTTCCTGATGGCATCCGGCCCATGAGCTGACCTCTTTTAATTACAATCCTTAAAGCCGTTGGCAGGTCAAAAACTCCGGCCAGACAAGCTGCGGAATACTCTCCAATACTATGACCAATTAAGTAGTCAGGTTTGATGTCCAGCTCCTCCAATAATTTAGCCAATGCATACTCAATAATAAAAAGAGCTGGCTGTGCCAGTTCAGTTCTGGCTAAATTAGACTCTGAAGAATCAGTAATATCATTAAATATCAAAGACTTAATATCTTCATTTGTCTCTTGTCTGTATATTTCAAAACATTCATCGAGGATTTTTCTGAAGGACTGGTTTTTGTTGTACAAATCCATTCCCATTTGTACATACTGAGCTCCCTGTCCCGGAAACAGGAAGGCGATTTTTGAGGGTTGACTCACCGCTCTCCCATCAGTAAATACATTTTGATCAGAAATAACATCCTTTACTTCAGATGCAACAGTAAAACTCCGGTATTGCATAAAGCTTCTTCCATAGGCCAGAGTATTGGCAACACCGTTTATGTGAAGTTCTTTGCCTGCCTTTAAGAATTCAACCAGGTCCTGCTTGCGTTTGTCTAAAGAATATTCAGATTTTGCAGATAGCACTAACAATTGTGGCCATTCTGCCTTTGGTTCCATGGTCTTTTCCGGCACAGGTGGTTCCTCCACAATGACATGAGCATTGGTTCCGCCTATCCCGAATGAACTGACTCCCATTATCATAGGCTCTTTCCTGGTCCATTCTTTAAGGTGATCCAGAACATAAAAAGGTGTATTTTCAAAGTCTATATGTGGGTTTGGTTTTGAAAAGTTCAGGCTTGCCGGGATTTTTTTATGATATGCAGAAAGGCATACTTTAATGAAAGAAGCAACTCCTGCTGCCACGTCAGTATGTCCGATATTGCTTTTGACAGATCCTATGCCGCAAAATTGTTTTCTGGTGGTTTTTCGCGAGAAAGCCTTTGTCAATCCGGCTATTTCAATCGGGTCTCCAAGCTGAGTAGCAGTTCCGTGAGCCTCAATATAGCCGATCTCATCAGGAGACACCTCGGCAAAGGCCTGTGCCATCATTATCACCTCTGCCTGTCCATCGACACTTGGAGCTGTAAAACTCACTTTATTGTTACCATCATTATTAAGAGCCCATCCTCTCACCACAGCATAAATCACATCGCCATCTCTTTCAGCGTCTTCAAGCCTTTTTAAAACAACAGCTCCCACTCCGTTACCTGGAACCGTACCCTTTGCCATCGCGTCAAAGGGACGGCAGTAACCGTCAGGTGAAGGTATTGCGCCTTCCTGATAAATATACCCTGTCTCTTGTGGAATGGTAATACATACACCTCCTGCAAGACATATGTCCGATTCAAAGCTGTACAAGCTCTGGCAGGCCTGTGAAATTGCAACCAGGGAGGTGGAGCAGGCAGTCTGTACATTTATTGCCGGGCCTCTCAGGTTAAATTTGTATGCAGTCTTGGTTGAGATATATGAAGGGTCATTTCCGGTAGTTATTTGATAAGCATCAGGAGATCTGAATCTTATGAAATTTTCCATTTTTTTCTGACCTCTCAGTACATTATTAAGAAGATATGTACTCATTGTTCCCCCGGCGAATACACCTATTGCACCTTTATAGCTGAATGGGTCGCAACCTGCATTTTCCAACGCCTGCCAGGCAGTCTGAAGCCATATCCTATGCTGAGGATCAGTCCCCGCAGCCTCTGCCGGTGTCATGCCAAAAAATGAGGCATCGAACTTATCAACATCATCAAGAATCCCTTTTGCCTTTACGAAATCAGGGTTATTTTTCAGAAGATCAAAATTATATTCAAATTCTGCGAGTTCCTCGTCTGAAAAATGCCTGATAGTGTTTTTCCCGGATATCAGGTTGCTCCAGTATTCATCAAGGCTGTTGGCTCCCGGATATCTGCAGGCCATTCCAATAACAGCAATTTTATTAGGCATATTGTGGTGAGTTAATCTGAAAATTTAAACGATCGCTGCTTTGCGATTTACATCAACTAAATATAAAAAATAAACTTAATTATGTGTCAATAAAGTAGTCGGTTTGAGACTAAAATCTGTTATTCCCGAACCATAAAAAAATCAAAGTTTTATTGAGCGCTATATCCGCCATCAATGACTAAGCTCGACCCTGTCACCCATTTTGAAGCATCTGACAGTAAATAGACAGCGGCAAGGGCCACATCATCAGGATCTCCTATACCCAGGGGGTGCATCCTGGTTATTTCCTGAACTCGTTCATCCGAATATTTCGAGAACATCTTTTCAATTAATGGAGTATTACATACTGCAGGCAGGATTGTATTAACCCTGATACCTGAAGGTGATAGTTCAAGTGCCATTGCTTTTGCCCCGCTGATAAGGGCACCTTTTGAACTGCAATATCCAATTTTCCCTACCTGACCAACCATGCCCATGACAGAAGCGATGAAAACCACAGACGCTTTATTATTTAACCCGCTTTTCCTTATCAACTGCCGGCTCACTTCAAAACCTGCAATAACGTTTGTATTAAAAAGCATCTGGTAATCCTTTGGTTTCATCATATAAGCGGGCAGAGTCAGTTCATATCCCATTGAAGAAATGAAGCCATCAATTTTCCCATATTTCTGAAGGGCATCTGCGACCATCTTCTCAACGACATCAAACTCGCACAGGTCACCAATATATTTGCTGTGATCACCAGGCTTGAGCATCTCATATGTCTCCTGCAGCCGGTTTTCATCACGGCCTGAAATAAGCAGTGATGCTCCTGACATACTGCACCTGACAGCACACTGTCTTCCTATGCCCGAAGAGGCTCCGGTTATGATGATTTTCTTCCCCGACAGGGAAAAAGGGCTCTCAGAAACAGATGTCATTTTATATTGTTATTACAGGAAGTATTTTACAATCATTAAGATCCAGCAACATTGATCCCCATGAAAGGCCAACCCCAAAACCTGACAAAACCAATCTTGTTCTTCCTGCCCGCAGTTTATTTTCTGCGTCAACTATTGTCAAAGGGATACTCGCTGAACTCGTATTCCCATAAGATGACAACGAAAGCGGATACTTTTCAGCGGGAATTTTAAGTTTTCGTGCCAGATAGTCAACCATAAATTTGTTTGCCTGATGAAAGAAGAAAAGGTCAATGTCTTCAACAGTGGCATTTGCAGCATCAAGGAGGCCAATAATATCCTTTGGTATCTCTCTTAAGGTAAAGTTAAAGATTTCGGGGCCATCCATAAATATATTTTCCTTTGAACGCAGGTTTTTGTCAGGGCCCTCTGTCACTTTTACAGTAAACTCAGAAGAAGGAAGCCTGTACCCCCCGCCCTCAATGATAAGCGATTTTGCTCCCGAACCATCAGAGCTTAAGGAACAATACACCGGGCTCGCAGAACTGTCTTTTTCAATGAGTGTCGCACTTCCTGCATCACCAAACAAAAGATTGCTTGACTTATCCTGTGGAGAAACATTTTTGGACGATGTGTCACCAACCAGCAAAAGGACTTTGGAAATAGCAGGTTGATTCAGGAAACTAAACGCCATTGAAAGTCCGTAGACATATCCTGAACATCCTAAATTTATATCAAAAGCAAGTGTTCCTTTTTTTAAGCCGAGCTTATCCTGAAGAATACATGCTGTTGCGGGCAACCGGTAATCCGGTGTTTGTGACACAAAGATAACAGCATTAACATCTTCCCTGTTTACGGAAAGTTTCTCAAGCAGTTCGGAGGCAGCTTCGAAACACAGATCTGATGTGCATATCTCAGATGGAGAAACATGCCTCTGATAAACGCCTATGCTGTCGATGGTCTTTTTTAGTTCTTCCTCGGTGAAAAGGCTTGATCCGAACTGGCTGTTTTCAATTGTTTTTGCAGGAACACAGGCTGAAATGCCGGCAATTTTAACACCCTCAAATTTAAGATGTCCCATATTGTTATTGTAAGTTTTCCGGGCCTATCAGGCCTATTAAATCACTAATCTTGTTAATATTCTTCAGGTCAGCTGTCTTTACCTGTTTATTAAAATGTTCATCAATAAAGGCCATCACTGCAAGAGTTGTTAAAGACGTCAGCTGTACCGGGGTGTTTTCATTAACTTCACTGGCTTCAATCATTAAAACTTCCTTTATGTCAGAATAAAAATCTACTTTCTTCATAGCATCTATCTACTTTAAATAATTTGTATACAGTATTTGTTAAATTTCAATTATAGTTGCCCCCCAGGAATATCCTACTCCAAAGCCGACAATCAATACTTTGTCGCCAGGTTTAATTCTTTTGGACGAAATGGACTCCTTTAAAGCAATAGGGATTGTAGAGGAAACCGTATTCCCGGTCTCTTTCATGTCCTGGTAAAATTTTTCATCAGGAAATTTCAGCTTCCTCTTCAGGTAATCAAGCATGTATTTATTTGCCTGGTGGAAAATTATATAATCGACTTCATCGATACTTAAATTATTTTTCTTCAGTACCGAATCAACAAGATGAGGAACTCTTTCCAGGGTAAAGTTAAATATCCCGGGTCCATCCATGAATAAATAATTATCATTTAAAACATTTCCTGCACTATCGTACCGGTCTGCCTCTTCAGGATCGGGTCGGTTTCTAAGCCCTCCCCTACGGACTATCAGGTTATCTTTTCCTGAACCATCAGTGCCAAGCTCAAAGCCAAAAATATGTTCCTTTCCCGCGTATGAAATTATTGTAGCCGCGGAACCATCTCCGAAAATACTTCTGTTTGATTTATCCTTAGGATGTATATGCTTTGAATATGTTTCTGCTGTTACAAGCAGGATGTTTTTACATATTTCGCTGTTTATCAATCCTTTTGCCAGAGCCAGGCCATAAATAAAGCCCGAACATCCCTGATTTATATCCAGTGCTCCGATATTTGTCCTTAGCTTCAACTTATCCTGTAATATACAGGAGGTTGTTGGAAGGAAATAGTCCGGGCTCTGGGTGCACAGTATTATAAAATCAATGGATGAAGGATCAAATTCAGCTAATACCTTACTTGCAGATGCATATGCAAGATCTAGCGCAGTCTCATTATCCCCTGTAATGTGACGACGTTCAATGCCTATCTTTTCATTTATCTTGTTTGCATCCCACTCCGGAAACTCATTTGACAACTGAATGTTATCCAGAATTTTGTCGGGAAGATAATATCCTATTCCAGAAATTTTTGCGCCCATTTAGAATATTTCAGTATTAATGGTCAACACAATAAACCGATGTACCAGGTATAAAAAACTTAAATAGAGTCAACTTAATGTGACATTATTTAATCGTTTGATATTTAACCCTATAAAAAGTCCTTAAACAAATATAGTGAAAAATATTGATTACTCTTTAGTCATTAGTCCTTTCAGCCTGAAGTGATCATACTTACATCTGACCGGGTTGTAAATTCTACCAGCCGGGTCAGAATCTTCGTTTTTGAAAGTCGACATTCTTCCTCATTTTGATTTTATCCTCAATGTTATTATCGCTTTCTATCCTGTCATTTTTGTTAATCAGGCCGGAAATAAATTCACTCTGTCCCTTAATATTAGGGTATTCAAAGACAGTAATTGTGCTGAATATTATGTTAAACTCTTTTGAGATCAATGTTGCAAGGTTTATGGCAAGAAGTGAATTGCCTCCACTTTCAAAGAAGTTATCGTTGATACTTATGCTTTCAACCTTAAGGCACTCCTTCCATAACCCGGATAGTGATTTCTCTATACTGTTTGCAGGAAGTACAATCTCATCTGCAGAGCTCTTTCGTTCGGGTTTGGGCAGGGCCTTCCGGTCTAACTTCCCACTGGTTGTCAGCGGGAGGTGGTCAATGAAGATGAAAAATGAAGGCACCATATAATCCTGAAGCTTTGAGGTCAGGAATCTTCGCATCTCATCTATATCCGTTTTAGCGCCAGGTTTAAGGCAGGTATAAGCTACCAGGGATTTTGTGTCAGAATTTTCGGTTACTATCACCGCGCAGTTTGTGACATCGGGGTGTTTATGAATCTGTGACTCAATATCGCCCAATTCGATTCTGAATCCCCTGATCTTCACCTGGTTGTCTATTCTTCCTATATAATCTATCTCACCTTCTTTGGTCAGCTTTACCAGGTCGCCGGTGCGATAAGCTCTGACACTCTTCTCTTTTGAAATTTTAAAATCGAAGAATCTTTCAGCTGTCAGTTCGGGGTGATTCATATATCCTCTTGCGAGATTTACCCCGGTGATCAATAATTCACCCGGGATACCTACCGGTTGAATTTTCATCTTGCTGTTGACAACAAATAATTTTGTGTTATCAATAGGCTTTCCGATATATACCTGTTTGATATTGTCTGCCGGGCAATTATAAAAAGAAACATCCACTGTGGCTTCTGTTGGTCCATAGAGGTTTATTATATCAGGCAGCTTTATCTCACTTCTCATTTCATTGAACTCTTCAACAACCTTCAGCGGCAATGCCTCTCCGCTCATAAATATCCTCCTCAGGCCGGTAAGCTTTGAGAACATGTTTCTCGATTTCACCATTCCCTGGAATGCAATGAACATTGACGGCACAAAATGAATTGTTGTAACGCGGTATTTTTCAATATGCTGAATTATTGTTTCAGGGCTCTTTTCTCCCCCAGGAGGTAAAAGAAGCAGCCTGGCACCATAAAATGACCACCAGAATAATTCCCAGACTGACACATCAAATGTGGTGGGTGTTTTCTGAATAAGTGTGTCAGACTGATCAATAGGATAAGCCTTTTGCATCCAGCCAAGCCTGTTTAGTACAGAGTGATGTTCAATCATTACGCCTTTAGGCACTCCGGTTGATCCAGAGGTATAAATTATATACGCTTTGTTTCTTGATGTAACTTTTGTAGCTGGTTTTGAGATGTTATCAGAAAGAGGTGTTTTTAAGATGTCTTCAATGAACAAAAGAGGAGTTCCGTCTGGTATATTCACTGATGAACTCTTTGTTGTGAGGATCAGTTTAGGGTTGGCATCTCCGATAATTGTCTTCAGTCGTTCTGAAGGAGTATCGGGGTTTAGAGGCAGGTAAGCTGCTCCGGCCTTCAGTACACCAAAAATACCTATCATCATCTCAGCCGACCGCTCAAGACATGTGCAGACCACATCCTCAACTTCAATTCCATCCTTAATCAACCGGTTGGCAGTACGGTTGGCATGTTCGTCGAGCTCCCTGTATGTCAATGATTGATCGTTAAATAAAAGAGCATCAGAGTGCGGTGTCTTTTGAACCTGTTGCTCAAACTTCTCATGAATGCACAGGCTCTCTTCATAAGCAGCATTTGTGTCATTCAGTTCATTGATGAAAGCCAGGTCCCCATCAGGAGCGATATCCATATCCATTATTGTATGATCCGGCTCAGTCATCATTGACTTTAATATCGTCTTATATATTCCCCAGATACTTTCTGCCATCTCCCTGTTAAAAAGATCTGAGGAATATTCAAGGTAAACATGATACTTACCGCTTATCTCCCACAAAGAAAAGAAGAGATCCAGCTGTGCCCCGTCCCGTTCAATAAACTGTGCATTCACCTCAGCCCCCTCAAGGTCAAGATGGACGCCTGGGTCAAAGGTAAATCCAGCCTGAAACAACCCGCTCCCATCGCCAGGACCAAGAAGGGAATTAAGCAACAGATAAGGAACTTCTTCCTTCCGGTCAACCTTAAACATCGATGAAAGAATCTGCTTCATCAGACCCGTGCCTGTCAAATCATCAGATAACCGGACAGGCAATGGCAATATATTTACAAAGCATCCAAATGTGTTCCTGAATTCCGTTTTCCTTCTGTTCCTGAACGGTACGCCAATGTTTATCTCTGATTTGTTTGTGAGTTTATTAAGAAGAACGGCATATGCACTTAATAAAACAATGAAATCATTAACTGCATTCTTTTCCGCAAACTGAGATATCTCTGCCACCGGAAATTCATCAAGCACCAAATGAATTCTTTTGCCTGCATCACTGCTCACTTTTGAGCGACCGGTTGTGTTTGCAAACTCAAGCTTTTCAGGCTTTGACGGAATAAAATTTCTCCACTCTTCAAGCTTTTTCTGTGCGTTCTCGGTTGTTTGCCAGTCGCGCAGCCAGTCGGAGTACTCAAAATAGTTATTTGCAAGCAGCTCCGCATCAGGCTCTTGTTTCAGGTAATACGATTTATACAGCGCAGACAGCTCTTTGAAAAAATTCCCTGCCGTAACAAGGTCAAATATTATATGATGGAAGACAAGAACCAGAACAGTTTCATTACTATATTCAAATACTCCTGCTCTGAAATATGGCCAGCAACCAATATCAAATGGTCTGTGAATCAACTCATATACTTCACATGATAACGGATCACTGACAAAAGAGGTATCAACTTTTGTTATCTCTGTCTTGATTTTACATTCCTCAGGATCTTTCACATACTGAAATACTTTACCACCGTCTTCTGTAAAAATGGTACGCAACATGTCATACCTCGAAACAATAGTATTAATTGCATTGTTAAATGTATCAATACAAAAATCTCCCTTTATTATTGCCATATAGGGAAGGTTATAGGCAGTAGTATCAGGGTAAAGTTTCTGTAGAACCCAGAATTGTTGTTGAATTTGAGAAATTTCGCATTTTTTCATAATCCTATACAGAGTTGCATTATTGACAGAGATACTAATTAATGAAATTTAAGGCATTCAATCACACTACCTCTACATATAATTTAAAAAAGCATTGAGACTGAACTTGCACATAATTGTGCTGAACATCTTAAGATGTTTTAATAGATATAAAATAAAATTATTAAGTTTTCCTATTAATTATCTTTGACTAAAAAATTCAGAATGAGAGCAAAAACAATAATTAAAACATTAATTCTAGCAGGTTTCCCGCTCTTAATTGGAGTTATTGTCCTGGCAATATTCTTAAACAAAACAGGATATCTTTCCACCACTGAAAAAACAGATGCCAACATACTGGTGGTTGAAGGATGGCTTCCAGGAAATGGCATGCAGGAAGCTTATAATGAATTTCTTGAGCATAAATATGATTTCATTATAACCACCGGAGTTGAATCAAATTTCGTTCATTGTAATATGTATTGGGATGGGTTCCTTATATTTTATCCCAAAGAGAAATTTTCCCAAAACACCAAAACGGGAAAACACTTAATTGAAGTGAGAGCATATAGTCAGTTTGGCGGTGAAGATGCCGCATCCTTTAATCTATTTGTAAACAAAACTATAATTGCAAATCTCAAAGCCAATGTAAAAGAAAAAAAACTTTCGGCTTACTGGACCGGATCCCTTTCAGATATTGATTCTATTACAATTCAATTTGCCAATGATCTGGGAGGCAGAGCCCTTTATGTCAGGGAAATCATCATAGACAAGAAGATTGTAATTCCATATTTATATCACTCTGAGTACGATATAGGTGAGCTTGACGGCAAGGACCGGTTTAAAAATGATTTTACCTCTTATGCCTCGTTAGGAAAAAATGCATTGCTAAGGTTAGGTATGAACCCAAATCAGATTATTGCTGTTTCCGGAGAAAAGACACAAATAAACAGGACTCTAGCAAGCGCGGTGGCGGTTAAAAAATGGGTTGATACAACAAGGGTAAATGTAACCGGTATGAACATTGTAAGTTATGGAATGCATGCAAGAAGGTCCTGGCTTATCTATTCCAAAGTTTTAGGGAAAGAAGTAAAAACAGGCATTGTCTCACTAACAGATGATATTGACCAGAATAATTTCAAGAAATCAATAAAAGGGTTTCGTGAAACATTAGGTTTAATGTACTACTGGATTATTTTATTGTTCTATTAATTTCAGAGTACAGGTTTATACTGAAGTATTTCCTCAAGGCATCTTTCAGCTGTGTGTCCATCCCATAATTCAGGGCATACCGGATTTCTGCCTTTACTAAGTGCATTCTGATATTCTTTCCTGATGCGGGTTATATTATTTCCCACCAGAACACTAGCTCCTCCATGTTCGGTCAAAGTAATCGGGCGTTCCGTATTCCATCTCAGTGTAAGGCATGGAGTGCCAAGGACTGTACATTCTTCCTGAAGACCGCCACTGTCAGTTAATATCATCCTTGCATGCATGTTAAGTTTAAGCATCTCCAGATACCCAAGTGGTTCAAGAACAAAAAGATTCTTATGTGACATTATCTCATCAAGCAAGCCAAAGGAGTCCAGCATTTTGCGGGTACGCGGATGAATGGTCCATATAAGTGGGATTTCCGGACAAACCTCATCAAGCATAAACCTGACAATAGGTTCCAGTACTTCCTTCCTGTCAACATTTGATGGCCGGTGTAGTGTCATTACAGCAAAATCAGGCACTTTATTATCCATCATAATGAACTCATTATGATTAACCGAGTTCTGCTTTATAATCTCAACAATACTTAAACCGGCTGCTTTACTCCGGTTATTCTCCAGGGTATCTATCATTATATTTCCGGTAAACTTTATTTTGCTTTCCGGAACTCCCTCTTTTAAAAGATTCTCAGAAGAGAGCCTGTCGGGAGTAAGCAGCAGATCGGATATTCTGTCGGCAACCAGTCTGTTAATCTCTTCCGGCATTGTCATGTCGCCCGATCGCAGTCCAGCCTCAATATGGCAACAATTTATATGTTCTTTTTTCGCAGTGACGGAACATGCAAGTATAGCATTTACATCACCTACAATAACAACCCAGTCGGGCTTTCTCTCTTTTATTACCTTTTCAAATTCAATCATAGTATTTCCAACCTGCTCGGCATGCGTTCCCGATCCTATCCCAAGGTTAATATCAGCGTTCGGTATTCCAAGCTCGTCAAAAAATGCACGCGACATACGGTCGTCATAATGCTGGCCAGTATGCACCAGAACATGTTCGATTTTCTCTGATGAGACCAGGTTATGCTTTTCAATAGCCTTAATAAATGGCGCAATTTTCATAAAATTAGGTCGTGCCCCTACTACGGAGATAATTTTCATAATTAAGGAATTAGTTGGTATAAATTAAGGTGAAAGTGCTTTTATAACTTAATTAAATTTTCATTTAACTAATTTTGATAATAAAACAGCCGAATGAAAAAACAGCTTCTATCAAAATTACTATTTATAACCGGAATACTGTTTACCGGCCTTATTATCCTTTCTGTGGTTTTTGCCCTTACAGGCTTTCTAAACATGAATAAAAAAACAAATGCCAACATCCTCATTGCCGAAGGCTGGCTTCCTTCTGATGGCATTCAGGCTGCGTGCAACGAGTTTAAAACCATTGACTATCAATATTTACTGACAACAGGCTTAGAAACTGATTTTGACGGAGGCTTCATGTATTCCAGAGGGTACCTGATTTTTTATCCGCGAGAAATACTGGCTGACAATAATGCATCCGGCAAACATATAATCGAAGTCAGCGCCTTCAGCGAACTGGACGGAGAGAATGCAGCCTGTTTTGATCTTTATATAAACGATACTATATTCAAAGCTATCACAACCAGCAAAAGAATCAGAAAATATGAAATAGCCTGGAAAGGCAGGCTTTCGGACATTGATTCGATCACTATCTCATTCACCAATGATTCTTTTGGAGATTTTGGAGACAGAAACCTTTATATTAAAAGTATTACTATTGATAAAAAAATCATTATCCCTATTTTAAACTACTCCGAATATGACCTGAACGATCTTGACGGTAAGGACCGGATCAAAAACGACTTCACATCCTATGCAGCAAAAGCCAAGGAAGATTTTGAAAGGCATGGGATAGATCCTCATTGTATTATTTCCCTCCCGGCAAAAAAAACATCCTTAAACAGAACCCTTGCAAGTGCAATCGAAGTCAAAAAATGGCTCGATACTTCCAGTATTAAGGTGACAGGCGTTAATATCATAAGCTATGGCATGCATGCAAGGAGAACCTGGATCATTTACTCAAAAATACTTGGCAATAAAGCAAATGTAGGTATTGTGTCACTGCCTGATAATATTAACCTCTCTCGAACTGATAAAATTTTTAGGGCTTTAAGAGAAACACTGGGAATATTGTATTACCGTCTCATTCTTTTGTTTTACTGACCTGTGTCACAAAACAATAAAGACAAAACTATTTTAATAAGGTAACAACAACCCGTTGATTTCTTCTTCTTTCTTTTTCTGAGTTATCACGGGCAAATGGTCTTGTATCGCCATAGCCTCTGAAAGTAAGCCGTTTAGAATCAATCCCCCTTGAGATCAAGTATTTAACAATGGTCAGATTTCTTTGAACAGAAAGCTGATGATTAGCCTTTGCGTTTCCTGCTCTGTCAGTTTGAGTCTCAATTAAGAGGTTACAATCAGGGTACCTGTTCAACAATGTTACTATCTGATCCAAAAAGGTAAAGCCGGTCGAATTCAATCGGGAGTCATACTTCTCGAAAAAATCATCAGCACAATCACCATAAATATGTCTGACCTGATTAAGATTCTGTTCTTCAGGTGAGGCTATGATATGATGTTGAATTTCAACATCTTTGAAACCCAGTAAGAGAGCATCGTTATATATTGTATAGGCATTCAGAAAATCCAGTTCCTCACCTATGATATATTTAAATAAACCCGTTTCGGAGTTATATTCCTCTCTGATAAAGTACTTGTTATCTATATTCCTGAAAGAAGGGTCTTTAAGATCGTTGTGTGATTTTGAGGAAAATAAAACAACCGAATACAAAATATTGTTACTGCTATCAGAAGCAAATTGAGCGCTGCTGATAATATTAACATGATCATATTCTGATACTTCCGGCACAATACTTTCAGGAGAATAGTCTGACAGATGGGACCTTTCCTCAGCCAGACTATTGAATACTCTTATGGTTTTGTAAACATATGGCCGTGATAACTGGCCGGACTTAAGATCTTCAAGCGAGATAGCAAGTTTAACCCTGTATTCTCCGGCATGGGTAAATTTATGAGAAGCTTTCGCACCATAAGAAACAGATCCGTCTCCAAAATCCCAATAATACTTATGTGCCATTTTATCAGTAAAATATGATTTTTGAGTATCGAATTCAATATCTTCATTTACGATAGCAAAATCATCTGATGAAATAAATGGCTGCTCAATCTCTTTGATTTCAAAAGAGATCTGCTGCTTAACGAATAGTTTTCGACCTGAATCCTTATTTACAATATGCTCTTCAGCGTTATAAACTCCCGGGCCCTTAAAACAATGCTCTACATCTTTTCCTTCAATGGTTTTTGTATCATCAAAACTCCATTGATAAAGCATACTTGAAGGGTCAATATCAATTTCAGGCCCATTTTTAAATTGAAAGCAATAATTGTTTATTCTCTGCTGCTGACAATAGAAGAACTGTGGCATCAATGTAGTAAAGGAATATATATCATATGAGCCATTTCTGTTTGTGGAAAAATAACCCCGACTCATTATTGGATCAGTAACCAGGCCAAAGTCGTCATACTTAGAATTTATTGGTGCCTTTAAAAGAACGGGTTCAAGCCATGCAGAATCAACATATTTAGTGAAATATATATCCTTCCCTCCCAAACCGCCCGGTTTGTCAGAGGAGAAAAATAATTCGTCTTTATTACCGGCGAAAGGATAGGATTCATTTGCAGGTGTGTTAATAACAGTTCCCGGATTTACAGGTTCGCCCCAGAAATCGCCCATCCAATCACAATAATAGATATCTGTTCCTCCATAGCCACCCGATTTATCAGAAACGAAATATAACCGGGTCCCATCCGGCGACAGGCATGGGTCAGTAATATTATACCATTCGTTGTTGTACCGGAAACTCTTGGGTTCTTTCCAGTTTCCATCATACTGCGAATAAAACAACCCGAGTTTATTTCTGGTTGAAGACAATTCGCTTATACTACCTTCGATATAGATATTGCGTGAAAAATATATTGTTTTCCCATCAGAGCTAAAT
The DNA here is from genome assembly GCA_035354395.1 of Bacteroidales bacterium. Classification (GTDB taxonomy): domain Bacteria; phylum Bacteroidota; class Bacteroidia; order Bacteroidales; family VadinHA17; genus LD21. The sequence continues at coordinate 57,063 of DAOQAX010000001.1, forward strand.
GAAA
>DAOQAX010000002.1:0-51206 GCA_035354395.1 Bacteroidales bacterium
AAAAAGATAAAAGTTGAGGAGCAAAGCGACGAAATCCCGCAAGGCGGGAATAAAAGTAAAAAGGCTCTGTGCCTTCTCTGTGTACCTCTGTGATAGTTCTTTTACATTTAAAGGCAGACCAAACCTGCCAGTTGGATGGATAAAGAAAGTCCGGATAAAATCATTTTATGATAATTTTTCCGGAGATCGTGTACCTGGTTTAATTTATAAAGTTCAATATTAATTATTGTTAAATAAATCTATTCAGGAGATAAAAACAGCTACATTTTTTTCTACATTTGAAACTTTTCGTAATAATATGTAAAAAAATAAAAAAATGAATATCAAGAAAATCTCCTCAGTTTTAATGTTACTGTTAATTCTGCCGTCATGGTTAATGTCACAGAATGAAAATGTTGATCTTGGCATGATTTATAAAATCAAGCAGGAGGGGATGAAAAATTCCAATGTTGAGGAGCTGGCATTCGGGCTTACCGATTTTGTAGGACCAAGACTAACCGGGTCGACAGGTAATAATCGCGGGAACGAATGGGCTAAGAAGAAGATGGAAGAACTTGGTTTTCAAAACGTAAGAATTGAAGAGGCCACCGACTTCAGCCGTGGCGGATGGGATAATCTTAAGACATATGCAGCGATGACTGCACCATATTATGTAAACTTTGCCTGTAATCCTGTTGCATGGACCGGAAGTACCAATGGAGTTATTAAGGGTGAAGTGATAATCATGAATGTGAAGAAAGAAAGCGACCTTGAAGAATATAAGGGAAAGATCTCCGGAAAAATTGTGTTATTGCCTTCAACCACTAACTATGAGATAAGCTTTGAACCTCTGGCCAGTCGTCTGACTGATGCCCAGCTCAAAGATCTTTCAATGGCTTCCTCTCCTGCTCAGGGAGGGAGAAGACCTCCGTTTGATTTTGAAGCAATGATGGCACAAAGAGCATTACGCAAGAAAATATCTGAATTTATACAGGAAGAAGGTGCTGCCGTTATTCTTAACTGCTCAGGCACATTCAATGTTCCCAGATCCAATGGAGCAAATTATACTGCAGGTTCCAGGGAGCCTGTACCTGAGTTGAATCTCCCTATCGAAGATCACGGCAGGATGGAACGTTTGCTGAAGCATAAAGTACCTGTTGAAATGGAGATTGAAATTCAGAATAAATTCTTTGACAGCCCTAAAGTCTATAATGTAATAGGTGAAATACCCGGTACTGATAAAAAGATCAAAGATGAGATAGTACTGCTGGGTGCTCATATAGATTCATGGCACGGAGGAACAGGTGCTGCCGATAATGCTTCAGGGTGCATCGTAATGATGGAAGCAGCCCGCATTCTCAAAAACATCGGTGTGGCTCCCCGCAGAACAATCAGAGTAGCTCTCTGGGGTGGTGAGGAACAAGGTTTATACGGGTCAGCCGGTTATGCAGAAAAATATCTTATGGATCCAAAAACAAAAGAACACAAACCGGGGTATGATAAATTTGCCGGTTATTTCAATATGGATAACGGATCGGGTAAATATCGTGGAATATACCTCCAGGAGAATGAACTTGTCAGACCAATATTTGAGGCGTGGCTTAAACCTTTTGCTGATATGGGAGCATCAACCGTTACGATCAGGAACACAGGTGGTACCGATCATCTTTCATTTGATCGGGCAGGACTACCAGCATTTCAGTTTATCCAGGATGAAATAGAGTATGACCGTGGTTATCATACAATGATGGATACTTATGAAAGACTGGTGATGGCTGATCTTAAGCAAAATGCTATAATCACAGCATCCTTTGTTTATAATGCAGCAATGAGAGATGAAAAATTACCATGCAAACCTGCAATGAATCCCGTTCCTGAATCAGGCAGACCTCCGATGTTCTGAAAATGTGTATTGTGAAGTTGTTAAAATTTTTTATTTATTATCGATCATCAGGCAGGCAGCACCAATAAAACCGGCATCATCTCCTAATTTTGACAACACCACTTTTGTTTTTTCTGAAGGAACAGGACATGTCCATTTTCTGAAGTTATCTTCCATAGTTGCTTTAAAAAACGGGTATGCTTTTGAAACAGAACCGCCAATAACTACAACATCGGGATCAATCAGATTGACCGACCAGGCTAACGGAACTGCGAGATGCATTCCAAATTCATTCCATGTTTGAATCGCTTGCTTATCCCCATCAGAAGCCATGGCAGAAATGTCAAGAGAGTTTTTTTCTTTACCCGAAATGGATTTATAGATTTTTGAAACCCCTGCCCCGCATACATAATCCTCAATGATTCCGTCTTTATAAGGAGAATGCCATATCTCAGCTGCAGTGCCAGTTGATCCGTTCAGAATTTTTTTATTCACGACAACTGCGCAACCAATGCCTGTGCCAAGAGTAAAACCTACAACAAGCCTTTTATCGGCTGCAGCTCCAAAAATACACTCACCAAGAATCAGACAATTGGCATCATTATTCATACGAACAGGAACACAAAAATGTTTTTCAATCGTCTCGCGCAAAGGAAAGTAATTCATATTTGGCAATTGGGGACATTCGAGGATTAATCCTTTTTCCATATCCAGCGGGCCGGTTGAGCCAATCCCGATACCGTCTACATCACTTATAGTCAGACCTTGATCATTTAAAGTCCTTTCCACCGAACTGATGATCCTGTTCACAGTTGTTTCAGCAGGGCCTTCTGCCCCGGTAGGTACTTTAACAGGCTTTCCCACAACTTTTCCCTGATATGTGATTGCTCCTGTCATAATCTTGGTTCCACCCAGATCGATTCCTATTATAATTTTACTATTCATATATTACATCATCAATTACTGTCATTTTTTTCATCATTGAAAAAGGATATAATCACCAAACGGTCCGGGGGATTCTCTTTTTCCAATCAGGGATAAAACCATTACAATTAAATAATTTTAAATGACTATCGGCAATCATGAATACGATTTCACAAATCGCTTGAAAATCAATTTATTTACCCCAACCCCAAGGGGAGTAAATTGATTTTCTTCGCTCCCCATGGGGCCGGGGTAAACGAAGAAAATCAATTGGTTTGTATGTATGATTCCCGACACTCATATAATTTTATTCCTTAGGTATATCCTTCATTGATAACTGAATACGTTTCCGCTCGATATCAACATCCAGCACTTTCACCATAACATGCTGATGAAGCTTCACAATTGTTGAAGGATCCTGAACATAAGTCTTGCTCATATTTGAAACATGAACCAGACCATCCTGTTTGATACCGATATCGACAAATGCACCAAATTTTGTAATATTTGTTACAATTCCAGGTACAACCATTCCTGGGGTAATATCTTCCATTGTATGGATATCGGCAAAGCGGAACTCTTTGATTTTTGATCGTGGATCACGTCCCGGTTTGGCCAGTTCGTTCATTATATCCTTGAGTGTGGGTAATCCGGTAACAGGAGTAATGTAACGCTCAAGCCTGATTTCCTTACGTTTGTTCTCATTAGTCATAAGATCCTTTATGTCGCAACCAAGGTCTTTTGACATCTTTTCAACAACATGGTAGCTTTCGGGATGCACCGCGCTTGCGTCAAGCGGGTTCTCTGCATTTCTGATCCTCATAAATCCGGCGCTCTGCTCAAAGGCTTTTTCGCCCATTCTTTTTACCTTAAGCAGCTCTTTACGTGATCTGAAGGGACCGTTCTCAGCACGGTAATCAACAATGTTCTGTGCCAGCTGTGGCCCAAGTCCCGAAATATAAGTAAGAAGATGCTTGCTAGCAGTATTCACCTCAACACCAACAGCATTAACACAACTCATAACAACCTCATCAAGAGATTTCTGCAGCTTCTGCTGATCAACATCGTGCTGATACTGTCCCACTCCGATTGACTTTGGATCAAGTTTTACCAATTCGGCAAGAGGATCCATAAGCCTGCGGCCTATCGAAACAGCACCACGGACAGTAACATCGTAATCGGGAAACTCATCACGTGCAGTCTTTGAAGCAGAATATATTGAAGCGCCTGCTTCACTGACTACGAATACCGGAATTTCATTATCAAACTTGATCCATTTAATGAAGTCTTCTGTTTCACGGCCTGCAGTACCATTCCCGATGGCAACAGCTTCAATTTTATAAGCATTCACCAGCGTTAATATCTTCTTGATCGACATTGCAGTCTCATTCTGCGGAGGATGTGGATAAATAGTCTCATTATGTACGAGATTTCCCTGCCTGTCAAGGCAAACAACCTTACAACCTGTTCTGAAACCCGGGTCTATTGCCAGAACATTTTTTTCTCCAAGAGGAGATCCAAGCAAAAGCTGACGCAGGTTCTCCGCAAAAACTGTTATTGCCTCAACATCTGCTTTTTCCTTGGATAAATTTCTGAATTCTGTTTCCATGGAAGAGGAAAGAAGCCTTTTCCAGCTGTCTTTTATTGCATCAGAAACAATGTCCGACGAACCGTTTTTCCCTTTGATAAATATTTTTTTAAGTATGTCGAGAGCATTTTCATCAGAAGGTTCCACCGAAAGTTTAAGAAATCCTTCCTCCTCTCCCCTTCTCATTGCCAGCAGCCTGTGCGAAGGACATCGCTTCAGAAGCTCTGACCAGTCATAATAATCTTTGTATTTAATGCCGTCAGCTTCCTTCCCTTTAACAACTTTTGAGTAGATAACTGCTTCCTTTTCAAAAAGATATCTAAGCTGTTTCCTGGCTTTTTCATCTTCGCTTATCCATTCGGCGATAATATCAGAAGCTCCTGACACTGCATCATCAACAGTCGCCACATCATCATTAAGGAACTCTTCAGCTTTAAGTGACGGATCGTTTTCCCTCTGATCCATGATAATGGCAGCAAGCGGTTCAAGCCCTTTCTCCCTGGCTATTGTTGCACGTGTGCGCCGCTTTGGTCTGTAGGGAAGATAAATATCTTCAAGCTCGTTCATTGTGAGCGCTGCTTCAATTTTCTTCCTGAGTTCGGGAGTCATCTTTTCCTGTTCCTCTATTGATTTCAGGATAGCTTCCCTGCGTGCATCAAGATCTTTAAGACGCTCATATTCCTCCTTGATGTTCATTAATATGACTTCATCAAGACTGCCTGTCATCTCTTTTCTGTAACGGCTTATAAACGGAATGGTGGCTCCGCCATCCAGAAGCCTTATGGTATTCTCGACCTGCCATTCGTTAAGTGCCAGTTTTTTTGCAACCAGTGTAATATTCCTGTTTGTACTCATATTTTTATTCAACGTATATAACCAAACCTTTAAGATATTCGCTTTCGGGATGATAGATGTTTATAGGGTGGTCAGGCGGCTGGCTCATCTGGTGAAGGATCCTCACGCTGCGCCCTGTATTGGCGGCAGCGGCAAACACTGATTTCCTGAAGTTCTCTTTTGTCACCACCTGCGAACATGAGAATGTAAATATTATCCCTCCCGGCCTGATTTGTTCTATCGCTTTAATGTTCAATCTTTTATAACCCTGCAGGGCGTTTTCGAGAGTCCTGTTATGTTTTGCAAAAGCGGGAGGATCAAGTATTATAAGGTCATACTTATCCCTGATATCATTCAGATATTCAAAAGCATCCACCTGAAAGGACTCATGCCGGGGAGCATCTCCGAAATTGAGCCTTATATTCTCATTAGCCAGTCCGATAGCAGAGAGCGAACTGTCAACCGTATGGACCAGAGATGCTTTTTTCATGGCATAGACTGAAAAACCTCCGGTATATCCGAACATATTCAGGACATTTCTTCCATCAGTATACTGTTCAAGTAGCTTTCTGTTTTCCCTCTGATCAATAAAAAACCCGGTTTTCTGACCTGTAGCCCAGTCAATTTTAAACTTATATCCGTTTTCTGTGACTATAACCGGATCTGAATTACCATACAGAAAACCGTTAACCGCATTAACGCCAGACATATGAGGAATTGTGGTTTCGCTCTTGTCATATACTGCAGTAACCTGCTTGCCTAAAAGTTCCACCAGGATTTCCGTTATTTCTTTACGGATCCTGTAAAAACCAAGTGAATGCATCTGAACAACTGCCACATGATTATAGTAATCGACTATCAGTCCGGGCAAGCCATCCCCTTCACCATGTACCAGGCGGAACACATTAATATCAGGATTACCGAAAATGCCGATTGCTTTTCTGTAATCGATCGCCCGTTTAATTTTTTCCCTGAAGAAATTTATGTCCGGATTAACATTTTCGAATGAAAGTATCCTTACTGCTATTGAGCTTGGCTGATAATGGCCCACAGCCAGAAATGTATTCTGGTTATCGTAGACATCAACCAGATCACCTTCTGCCGGATTACCATAAATTTTTTTAATAGCTCCCGAAAACACCCATGGATGATATCTGAAAATCGATTGTTCTTTCCCTGATTTAAGGACTATTTTTACCCTCTCCACCCTGATTTTGCTGATTTAAATTTACAAATCTGTTTAATTGTTGTTCAATATATACAATTTGAACTTTTGCTTTTATTGAATATATTTTATTTTCCGATTCAGCCACTCCAGCCTTACATCTTCACAGCATTTCCATTTACCAGTTTCCTGTAAATCTGATGACAGGCCCAGGCATCTGTTGCAGCGTAAATCTGCTGGGCTTCGGTAAGTTGTTCTGCTTCCCAATCGGTTACCTGCTGGCGTTTTGAAATCCGGAAACCAAGAACAATAGCCGTAAGTTTTTTCAGTCCGGCACTCTGAATCCCATAATCTTTTACAAAATCCTGAAGGTCAATGAATCCGCCAGGATTGAATTTATTTATCACTTTCAGGTATCTTATATCATCATGAACCGCTACTCCTACTTTTTGAACTGAAGTATCCGACAGCAGATCAACAAGTTCCCTGGGGAAACCTATTTTATTTATCCTGAAAAGGCATGCCAGGTTCTCGTCAGACAGCTGAATAAGCGAGACATCGTTCTTATGTCCCTTTCTGAATGAAGGTTTTGTTTCTGTATCAAAACCCAGCAAATCCGATCCCTGTAACCTTGGAATAACATTGTGATAAGTTTCAAGATTATCAACAACCACTATTTCACCTTTAAACCACGAAAGTTCACATTCGGCTATTTCTTCTGCTGTAATATTCTCTTTATACCTGTTATCCCCTTTCTCCTCTGAAATCCTTTTGTCTTCTGGTAATAAACCAGTCTGAAGTGTCTCTTCTTTCATCATTTTCAACAACATCATTTTCAACTTTCCCTATCTCTTCTCCTGAATAGATGAACTTATGTATTGCTCTCATGGCGTTAGTCAGTTTCTGACCCCAGAAATTTTCAAAGTTCATTCTGCATTCCCAAACAGCATCATTCATCACTTCGCCTGTACCGGTCTGATAAAGGAGAAGAAAATCTTTTAAATCCTGATAAATATCTGCCATATTCTCTGAAATACTCGATACTACAGGTCCCTCAGTCTCCTTTATTTTTTCATCAAACACTTCGAGATAATCGTCTGCAGTACCAAACTTGTCTTTCAGGGTTTCATCTATCTTAATCCAGTCAGATTCTGTCACAAACTTTTCATTTCCGTCTTCAAAAAACGGACTCAGCTGAGGTAAGAGTGTAGCTTTAAGATACAACAGAGGAAGAATACGCTGTAAAATCTTAAGCAGCTCATCTCCTTTCACCTCTGAGGCACGTTCTGCATATTTGCAGAATTCATTGGCCACAGCTACAAATTCTATGACATTCCTTGAATAAACAGGATCAACATTTTTGCCCATCAGTTCAATTTATTTTGCACGGTAAAATTAGACAATTTTCGTCGTTATCTGAATGGTTGAGTTTCTTTGTCCTGAATTTGAGAGATCAATTTCATTAAAAACCGGAAAATATGGACAAAATTAATTCATTAACAATACTAAAATAAAGATAGATTTAAATCAGTAATTTTACTGCCTTAAAACAATTCAATTTCTGCCATGGTTACAGGTAACTATAAAGTACTCTACGAACGTCTGATAAAACATATCGATCAGAAAAGGATTTTTCATGATCCTCTTCATACTCTGGCTTTCGGTACTGATGCCAGCTTTTATAAGCTTATCCCTAAAATGGTGATAAAAGCAAAGGATGAAAAGGAAGTATCTCTGATTCTTCAGGAAAGCTCCATGCTGGCTATTCCGGTAACCTTCAGGGCAGCAGGAACAAGCCTTTCGGGCCAGGCTGTAACCGATTCCGTTCTGGTAATGACAGGAGAAGAGTGGAAGGGCTATCAGGTAATGGATAACGGTAAAAAAATCCGGGTTCAGCCAGGATTGACGGGAGGAAAAATAAATAGGCTTCTTGCACCGTTCGGACGTAAAATAGGACCAGATCCGGCATCAATTAACTCGGCAACAATAGGAGGTATAATTGCAAATAATGCAAGCGGAATGAGTTGCGGAACCGTCAGGAATGCCTTTAAAACAATTCAAAGCATAAGGATAATCCTTACAGACGGGACCATTCTTGATACCGGAGACGCTGCAAGCAAAAATGAATTCATTGATTCTCATCAGAAATTTGTAGAAGATATTATTTCTCTTGCATCAGCAGTAAAGAACAATATGGAAGTTGCAGAGAGAATCCGGAAAAAGTACAGAATGAAAAACACCACCGGATACAGTCTTAATGCATTGACAGACTTTTCTGATCCTTTTGATGTAATAGAACATCTTATGGTCGGATCAGAAGGCACATTGGGCTTCATTTCTGAAGTGACCCTTAACACGGTAGCCGAGAGTCATTTCAAGGCCAGTGCATTGATGATCTTTTCTGATATTGAAAAAGCATGCACTGCTGTTTCAACTCTTAAATCAGCACCTGTTGTTGCCGTTGAACTTATTGACCGGGCTGGTTTACGATCTGTTGAAAATGAAGCCGGGATGCCAGGTTATCTGAAAAATCTTCAGCAAAATGCCTGTGCAATACTTGTTGAAACGGCTGCTGACATTAAGCCGGATCTGGATAAGCAGATAAAAACGATATTGGACACTCTAAATGATATCCCTACTGAAATCCCGATACATTTCACAGACATCCCTGAAGAATATGCCGTTTACTGGAAGATACGAGAGGGTTTGTTCCCCTCAGTAGGCGGTATGAGGGCAAAAGGGACCACAGTTATAATTGAAGATGTTGCATTTCCTGTACAGAAACTGGCCTCAGCCACTCTCGATCTGCAAAAGCTTCTGAATAAATATGAGTATAAAGATTCTGTTATCTATGGTCATGCCCTGGAAGGTAATCTCCACTTTATTTTCAGTCAGGATTTCAAATCCAAAGAAGAGATTGCCAGATATGAAAATCTTATGGCCGATGTTGCCGACCTGGTTGTAAATAAATATGACGGATCGCTCAAAGCAGAACATGGAACCGGACGGAATGTAGCTCCTTTTGTTGAAAAGGAATGGGGAAAGGAAGCCTATATCCTGATGCATATGATTAAAGATTTATTTGACCCGCAAAACATTCTCAATCCAGGTGTCATACTGAATAACGATCCTAAAGTTCATCTTAAGAATCTTAAGCCGATCCCTGTTGCCGATGACCTTATTGACAAGTGTATTGAATGCGGCTTCTGTGAGCCTTCATGTGTTGCAGCCGGACTTACTTTATCTCCAAGGCAAAGGATTGTTGTTTACAGGGAAATGATGACCCTGAAAACCAGCGGGCAGGAACCTCATATTGCAGCATCGCTGGCAAAAGCTTTTTCATACGAAGGAAACAACACCTGCGCAACAGATGGTCTGTGTGCTTCCGGTTGTCCCGTGAAAATCGATACAGGAAAGCTGATCAAACATATCAGAACAGAAGAAATAGGTACACATCAGGGTGTTGCAAACTGGATTGCTGGCCACATGAGTACTGTCACTGCTTTTGCGCGGACAGCTCTTTCACTGGTCAACTTTTTCCATATTTTACTTGGATCCTCTTTAATGAAATGGATAGCCACAGGTCTTAGGAAAATATCATTTGGTGTAATCCCTCTCTGGACCAAATATATGCCATCCGGAGCAAAAAAGATTAAGGTTAATGAACCGGTATCAGATAGCTCCCGTAAAGTGGTATACTTCCCTTCATGCATAAACCGTTCAATGGGAGTATCACGTGAGCATCGTGAGGAAAAACAGTTGTCAGAAAAAATGATCGATCTTATACATAAAGGCGGTTACGAGGTGATTTATCCCGAAAATCTGAACAGTCTTTGTTGTGGTATGGCATTTTTAAGCAAAGGATATATTGACGCAGGAAAGAAAAAATCCTCAGAACTTGAAGCAGCACTCCTGAATGCAAGCAAAAACGGAGAATACCCGGTTCTTTGTGACATGAGCCCGTGTCTGTATACCATGAGAGATAACATAAAATCGAGCCTGAGACTTCTTGAACCGGTTGAGTTTATCACAGAATATCTTCTTCCTCATCTTACCATAACACCAATAGATGAAACCGTTGAGGTATTTCCTGTATGCAGCATGAAGAAGATGGGACTTGACGGTAAGCTTGCAGACCTTGCAAGGCTTTGCGCCAAAAAGGTAATTGTAGCCGATACAAATTGCTGTGGATTTGCCGGCGATCGTGGATTTACATATCCGGAACTGAATAAGTACGGATTACGAAATCTGAAAGATCAATTGCCCGAAACAGTAACTCATGGATATTCGACAAGCCGTACGTGTGAGATTGGCATGAGTTTTCATTCAGGAGTGTCACATAAGTCAATAGTATATCTTGTTGACAAGACAAGCAGTCCAAAAATAAATTCGATTTAAAAAATCACTATTATCCTTGCTATATGAAAAAGACGATTTCTTTTCCGGTAGTTACATTATTTCTTTTGATTTCTTTGCTTTCTGCAGGTGTTACATTTTCCAGAAATGCAAATGATCCTGCAGCCGGGTGGAGAGCTGGTGTTGCCAGGACATTAATAACGCCCCAGGAACCGATGTGGATGGCCGGATATGCATTCAGGGATCACCCTGCAGAAGGGACCGTTAATGATCTGTGGGCTAAAGCCCTTATACTTGAAGATATGAAGGGTAACAGAGCATTGCTTATTACCACGGATATTGAATCTTTCCCGAAGTATACATCCGACCGTATCAGGAACAGGATCAAAGAGACCTACGGATTGGAAAAAGCGCAGATAATACTGAACGGATCGCATACACATTCAGGACCGGTCATACAGGGAATGTATGATGTCATTTACACCAATGATCCGGGAGAACTAAAGAAGGTCAGAGATTACTCTTTGAAGTTTGAGGATAAGATAGTTGCATTAGTAGGTGAAGCAATAAAATCAATGAAACCGGCTCAGATATACTCACAGAACGGTGTTACACGTTTCCAGGTGAACAGAAGGAATAACAGTGAAAAGGACTTCCTCAAGCAGACTGAGATAAAAGGTCCAAATGACTATGCAGTTCCGGTACTAAAAATTACTGATGCCTCCGGCACCATGATGGCTGTAGCATTCGGATATGCCTGTCATAACACTACTTTAAGTGCATATGAGTGGTGCGGTGATTATGCCGGATTTGCACAGGAAGAACTAGAAAAGATGCATCCGGGATTAACTGCAATGTTCTTCCAGGGGGCCGGTGCTGATCAGAATCCGATACCGCGCGGGACTGTAGCTCTTGCCCGGCAATATGGGAAAACGCTTGCTGCAGCTACCGAGAGAGTGCTCAGTGAAGAAATGCACGAACTGAAACCCATTATTAAAACAAGGTATTCAGAGATAAAACTGGAGTTTGAGAAACCGATGACAAAAGATGAACTGAAAAAAATAATAAGTGAATCAGAGGGTTATATTAAGAGTTGGGCAGAGGACTATCTTCAAAGAAATGAAAAAGATCAGCCTATCATGACCTCATATAAATACCCTTTGCAGATATGGAAACTTGGTGATCAGGCAATAATTGGTATGGGCGGAGAAGTGGTTGTTGATTATGCAATCAAACTAAAACAGACATTTGGCCAGGATATATTTGTTATGGGATATTGCAATGATGTGATGGCTTACATCCCCACAGCCGAAACCCTTAAGGAAGGAGGATATGAAGGAGCCATATCACAGATGGCATTCGGATTACCTGCTGTGTGGAAAGCAAATATTGAAACTGAAATAATAGATGAGATACATAGATTAGCCAGAAAGACAGGGATGAAAAAAGTTAATTAACATTAAAAAACATCTTCAAAGAAAGATATAGCAAGGTCAAAAAGGCTACATTTCTAAATGTAATACAGCTTTTATAGTATTACCCATACATAGGTTAAAATATATTAACAAAAATCTTCACCTACATGAAAGTAAAAGATTAAAACTATTTTTGGACAAGATTAAAAGCTAATTCCTATGAAAATCTTTCCAAGTGATTATGATTTGGTTGAAAGGCTTCAGAAAGGAGAAGCAGAAGCTTTTGATCTTATTTATGATAAATATTCCGGAAAGCTTTATGCATTCAGTTTTAAATATCTGAGATCTGCTGATGAAGCAGAAGAGCTTGTTCAGTCAGTTTTTCTTAAGATATGGGAAAATCGTAAATACCTCAAAAAGGAATCATCTTTAAAATCATTTCTCTTTACAATTGCCTATAACGATATATGTAAATTTTTCAGAAGAAAGAGTTACCTGCATAAATTCATTAATGATTCGCTTGTTGAGAATTCTCTTCAAGCTTTTGAAATTGATGAAAAAATTGAATACCAGTCTGCTTTGGAAAGAGTTAAACAGTTAATTAACAAGCTGCCTGACAGACAAAAAGTGATTTTCAAAAAAAGCCGTGAGGAAGGTAAAACCACAAAAGAGATAGCAGCAGAGCTGGAACTTTCACCAGGAACTGTTGACAATTACATATCAAATTCTCTTAGATTCATTCGTAGCAGGCTTATGAAAGATGGTATTACTTTCTTGCTCTTACCAACTCTTTTTTTTATTTAAATATAAACTATTTGGCTCTCTAAAGCATTTTCATTTTGACATTTAGAAGATCTTTCTACAAATTAAGTTGTATCATCACGCCATTTTTTTTATGAGATCTATAGTTATCGTGGGTATTACTACAAGAAGCAGAAGCATAATAAAATATAAAAGCTGATTTTTTTATTAAGCTATTTATATTTTAAAAGCATCAGGTTGTATTTTTCCAGGTTAGTATTATTTATGAATTCTGACAGGTAGTTGCTGATATTGTTAAATAAAGTTGTCTGATTTTGCAACACCTGTCAGTTTTTATTTAAGGAATGAAGTCCCGGTAAAAGCAAATTTTCATGAATAAATTAAAAAGAATGATGACTTTATTAAAAAATAATATGAGATTCTTATTGCTGGTGGATATAACATTTACTGGGGAAATAATTATTAATAATTGAACCAAACTAAAGCTGTCAATTTTGAAAGATGAAGAGATAAATAAAATAGAACGATATCTTAATGGAAAATCCAGCCTGGAGGAAAGAGACTGGGTTGAATCATTATTTTCTAAAGGGGAAAATAATGAATTTTTAAAGGATCTCGTTCGAAGAGACTGGGACGATATTATCAAAGATCCATCTGTTCCCGAAGCTGATCTTCATCATTTACTTGACAGAGTTCATCACACAATTCATAAAAATGAAATATTAAAAAAGAAGAAGCCTTTACAAAGATTTATCAATGTTTACTCCAGGATTGCCGCTTTGTTGCTACTACCTTTATTAGTCGGAGGAGGACTTTTCTTCAGACATCAAAACCAGATTGAAAATGCACCAACCGACCAAGAGGTTAAATCTATAATATATGCTCCCCTGGGCTCCAGGGTATCCTTTAATCTGCCAGACGGTACAGATGGCATGCTTAACAGTGGTTCTTTTCTTAGTTACTCTCTTCCGTTTTCCAATAACAGGAAGATAAAGCTGGAAGGTGAAGCATGGTTTGAGGTCAAACACGATAAAAGTCATCCATTTGAAATAAATGCAGGTAGTTCAACTGTTAAAGTATTAGGGACCAGCCTGAATGTGAACGCTTATCCTTCTGAAGAATATGTCGAAGTAGTCCTTAAACAAGGGGAGGTTGAATTCTTAGATAAGAATGGTGAAGAACCATTGACTATGCGACCTTCAGAAAGATTGGTTTATAAGCATGGAAATATAACAAAATCTGTGACTGATCCGGCTAAATATAATGCCTGGACAGAAGGCAAACTTGTCTTTAGAGGTGACCCAATGGCCGAAGTGGCCAGAAGAATAGAGAGATGGTACAATGTGAAAGTAAACATAGCCGATAGTGAACTTGAGAAATACTCATTCCGTGCGACTTTTAATGACGATACACTGGAAGATGTCATGCATTTTTTAAGTATGACTTCTCCCATAAGTTATTCTATCACCCCTCGTATTATGTCAGAAGATGGAACTTACAAAAAAGAAGAGGTGACCATTTTTAAGAAAAAAATAATCCTTCATCATTAATCATAAATAAATCAGCTGTAATATGAAAACAACCAATAAAACTTAAATCCTACTACAAAAAAAGGAAACCGTTGGCGCGATTTCCCCAAAAACATCATTTTGATATTTTTTAACTTAAAAACATTGCAAATCTATGAAAAAAAACGAACCCTTCGGGGAATTGTTTTATCGTTCCCTGAAAAAAACCCTACCAATCATGCGTAATGCTATTATTCTCTTGTTTGTCGGAATTCTTCAAGCAAACGCTATCGATTCCTATTCTCAGAAGACAAGGCTTTCATTGAATTTTGCCGACACTAAATTAGTCACAGTACTTGATAACATTGAATCGGAAAGCGATTTCTTCTTTCTCTACAATGAAAAACTGCTTGATACTGAACGTAAAGTTGATGTAACAGCTAATAACGAGTTAATCAATATAATACTTGATGATCTGTTCAGAGATACTGATGTTAAATATACGATTATCGATCATAAAATAATACTGGCACCGGAAAGTCTGACCAAGACTTCTGAAACATCTAAAATAACTGAACAACAACAGATTGTCGTTAAAGGTAAAGTCACAAGCAATACAGGAGAATCCCTACCCGGAGTATATGTCACAATAAAGGGTACAACATTAGGAGTAAATACCGACATCGAGGGCAACTATTCGATTCAGGTGCCTGATGATAAGTCAACATTGCTATTTTCATTTATTGGTTTTGCCCCACAGGAAGTTGTTGTAGGAAACCAAAATGTTATAAACATTACACTATCAGAGAGTATGTTGCAGATAACTGAGGTAGTTGTGACTGCTCTTGGAATAAAAAGGGAAAAGAAAGCTTTGCCTTACTCTGTTTCAGAAGTAAAAGGAGAAGAGTTTACGCAGGCGAAGGAAAACAACATAGGTACTGCCCTGGTAGGAAAAATAGCAGGTGTTAATGCAACTGGTCTTAATACAGGCCCCGGTGGTTCAAGCCGCATTATTATCAGAGGAAATGGATCACTGACAGGTGCTAATCAGCCTTTGTATGTTGTAAATGGCATGCCAATCGACAACACCACTCCCGGAGGCTCTGCAACAACCAATGGTGGTGCAGGTAATGTTGACAGAGGAGACGGAATGGCAGGCATAAATTCTGACGACATAGAATCAATAAGTGTATTAAAAGGTGGTACAGCTGCAGCATTATATGGATCAAGAGCTGCTAACGGAGTTATTCTCATTACCACAAAAAAAGGTGTCGCACAAAAAGGTATTGGAGTAGAGTACAACAGCACATTCACAATGGAGACTCCTTCTATATTTCCTGACTGGCAATACGAATACGGTCAGGGTGACCTTGGAAGAAAACCAACAACAAAATCAGAGGCAATAGGCTGGGGCCGCCGCTCCTGGGGAGCAAAGATTGATGGTTCTGATTATATTGCAGCTGATGGTCTTATACATCCATATTCAGCTCAGAAGAACAACATTAAAAATTTCTATCAGACAGCAAAAAATTTCACCAACACTATTGCATTTAATGGTGGCAGTGAAGGATTAACCTACAGGTTTTCTCTATCTGATCTGAATAGCAGCAGTGTTCTGCCAAATTCGACATATAACCGTAAGACATCAAACCTTAATCTTAATGGGAAATTTGGAAAGTTCACTGTTCAGGCATTGGCCCAATATACTCTTGAAGATGCAAAAAACAGGCCAACAGCTGGAGACGCAACAGGAAACCCGAACTGGACCGCATTGATGATTGCTAATACTGCAGATATAAGATGGTTATCACCCGGGTATGATGCTCTCAATAATGAAATACCCTGGAATGACGCTGATGTTGCAACAAACGGGTATTTTGTTGTAAACAAATTTCAGCAGAAAGATACAAGAAACCGCTTCATAGGACAAGCTAGTATAAACTATGATATAATGGAAAATCTTTCTGTAAAAGGAGTTGTAAGCAGGGACTTTTATAACTACAACTACAAGTTTATTGTACCTACAGGAACAAGATATTCAGTAAACGGTAATTATAATGCCCTGAAAACCGACGTTGCAGAAACAAACTCAATGGTTAACATCAACTATAAAAAAGATTTTGGGAAATCATTTAATATTGTAGCCATGGCTGGCGCTAACAGCCGTACATACGAGTACCTGGAAAATTCGATTTCAGGAAGCCAGTTTATAATACCATACTTCTACAGCCAGACAAATTTAAACACAATTACTCCGGCGGTTAACAATCAAAAAATTGAAACAAATTCTATTTTCGGCTCCGTGGACGCTGGATATAAAGGAATGGTTTATTTAACCTTTACCGGCAGAAATGACTGGTTCTCCACATTAAGTCCAAAAAATAACAGTATTTTTTATCCTTCAATCGGTGGAAGCTTTTTATTGTCACAGGCTGTTGAATTACCCGAAACAATAAGCTTTGCAAAACTAAGAGCTTCATGGGCCCAGGTCGGTGGAGCCACTCCTGATCCTTATGCTATCAATCTGACATACAGCATGACTCCAAGTTCTGGTATTCCTTTGCAGGATGTAAGTAAAAACTCTATAAACAATAACACCATAACCAATGCAAACTTAAAGCCGTTGACTTCAACAACTGCTGAATTTGGTATGGATTTACAGTTTTTTGACAGTAAACTCAGGTTAGACCTTACATATTATGACAGGAAGACTACAAACGATATCGTAACTACTGCCATATCTTTAGCAAGTGGTTATAACAATGTCATTTTAAATGTCGGTGAACTTAAAAATAAGGGAATTGAAACACTGATAGGTGCCACCCTGGTAAAAGCAGGAGATTTTTCGTGGAATACAAGTTATAACCTCGCCTATAACAAGAATAATGTTGTAAAACTGGCTGAAGGACTGGATCAGATTCAGATGGCCACCACAGTAAACAACTATGCTTATATAAACAATATTGTAGGCAGACCCTATGGTACTATTGTAGGTACCAGAATTCAAAAAGACGAAAACGGAAACACTGTATACAACCAGGCCACAGGAAATCCGGTAGCAACCGGGTTACAGGTACTTGGTAATGGTGTAGCACCTCTTACTATGGGGTTGACAAATAATTTTTCGTATAAAAACTTTTCTCTGGATGTTTTGATCGATGGAAAATTTGGTAACAAAGTCTTTTCAATGATGGAAGTTTATGGAACCAGGATGGGCCTTACCAAACTGACATTACCCGGAAGAGAAAACGGGTTGGAGTTAAATGGTGTTTTGGCAGATGGTTCTCCGTATACAAGGACTGTCTCGAAAGAGAATCTCAGAATATATTATGACAATTTTAAATCCTATTCTGAGGTATTCCTGCATGATGGAAGTTTTGTAAAACTCAGACAGATTATTTTAACTTACAAAATTCCTGTCAACAATCTATCCATCCTGAAAATTCAATCTGCTTCAATTTCTTTAGTAGGCCGTAACCTTGCTATTCTTTACAGGAAAACGAAAAACTTTGACCCGGAGCAGAGTTATACAAATAGCTCAAATCAGGGATTTGAATCATTTGGACTTCCTAGAACCAGAAGCTATGGATTAAATCTTATGGTTAAATTTTAATTGTAAACAACTATGAAAATGAAAAAATATTTATCAACACATATAGTAGTATTTCTATTTATAAGTACAGCGGTACTACTGCAGTCATGCGATAAAGGATTTGAGGACCTGAATACTAATCCGGACGCCTCAGGCAAGATAAATCCGGAATATGTTTTCAGTAAAGCACAGATTGATGCAGCCAGAAATCAGGCGTATGGGACACCGGGAACCATGCAGTATACAACAACATTCAACGAAGTTGCAGGATTTGGTTCTAAATATATATTCCTTCAGGGTAATGCTCCTTATGTAGTATTCAATAATGGATATGTCAGAGAAATTAATGAAATGGGAGAAGTAATACGTGCAATTAAAGATGATCCCGAACTTATTAATGAACTCTCTGCCGCAAGGATCTGGAGAGCATATTGCTTTCACCTGATTACAGATCAATATGGTGATATCCCCTATAGCGAGGCAGGAGCCGGATATACAAAGGGTATTTATAAGCCAAAATATGATGCTCAGGAGGATATTTATGCAGATATGCTTAAAGAGCTTGAAGAGGCTGCTTTGTCTTTTGACCCTTCAAAAAAGACTTTTGGTAACTCTGACCTGCTTTATGGTGGAAACATCGATAGTTGGAAGAAATTATCCTATTCTTTGATGCTACGGTTAGGCATGAGGCTGACAAAGGTTGATGCTAACTTAGCTGAAAGCTGGGTAAAAAAAGCAATAGCTGGAGGAGTCATAACAGAAGATGCTGATATAGCAGCAATTACATCATATTCTAACGGACAGGATATTAACAAAAATCCTATTGCAAACTCATGGTTGTCAGAAGATTACATCAGAGCTAATGGTCGTGATAACCAGGAAGGTGGAAAATATCAAAAAAACTTCATTGATTATCTTAAGGCAAATAAAGATCCACGATTGGGAGTCATTTCAGTTGTTTGGGTTGAGAATGGAACAGGTTATAAAGCTGATACTGCATTTGATTTACAAAAAGGAATGCCTTCAAATTTTATTAATAAACCTGCAGATTTTGGTGACTATTCAGAACCTAATCCAAATACAATGCTAAAATACGAAGCTCCAATGTTACTTGTTACAAATGCTGAAACTAATCTGTTGCTTGCTGAAGCAGCTATCCGAGGCTGGTATACAGGAAATGCATCAGACTTGTTTGAGAAAGGGACAGGAGCAGGATTGAGACAGTGGTCATTATATGGTTCTGCCGGGGTCATTGACCAAACAAAGATAGATCAATACATTGCTGCTCATCCATTCAATGAATCAGGCTCATTTGAAGAAAAAATGGATCAGATTCATACCCAGCTATGGGTAGCACTATTTCCAAATTCAATGGAGGCCTTTTCAAACTGGAGAAGAACTGGCTATCCACAGCTTGTTCCTAATGTCGTCCCTGGAAACGTTACAGGTGGTCAGATTTTCAGAAGAATGATCTATCCTCCATCGGAAGTGAACCTGAACAAGGAACAATTGGATATAGTAATTGCCAGGCAGGGACCTAATACATTCCTGACAAGAATATGGTGGGACGTTGAAACTGCAAAGTAATAGTACCATTTAATCATCACTGGTTTTTAATATTAAATAGTTTGTGTCCTTGTAAAAACTTTAGTCAAACTCTAAAGAGGCTGTCCCAAAAAGACAGCCTCTTTTTTGTTGTTGGATGTATTAAAACTTCATACATTGCTTGGCCCTCTATACAAACAATTAAACTAAGTTCAACCACCTCAGTAAGCTTCTCTTGTGAACCTTGATGTAAAAGCTGTTCCTGAAGTAGTTCTGAATGTGAGATCCCGGAATGGATACTTCCATGTATTATAATACGGACATTTAAAATTTTATATCCGATAATTAGTAATTTTGACAAATAACCTCAAAAAGAGCAGAAATGAGAAAATTTTTGAATACTCATAAAAGGCTTTTATTTATGTCTTTATCTATTTTTTTCTTTCTTATCTCGATTTCATGTAACCAGAAGAAAACCAATAATTTTGTTATTAATGGTGAACCTGTTGCAAAAACAATAGTGTAGGTCTCCTGTGATCTTCCATGATTCAATAAATCGGTTTATTATTTTCAGATTTTAAAATTTAATATTAATACACATGAAAAAAATTCTATCGATTATAGTCATCAACCTTGCCATTGTACTGAATATGTATGCAGGTAATATATCTCTTGAAACTGCATATATGAAACTGGAAATAAATGAGAAGGGATATATTGTCAGTATTTTCGACAAGCTGAATAATTCTGAATATTTTCCTGCAGGTCAGAATGCACCATTGCTTAGCATACGTTGCAACGGAGAAATTGAAAATCCAAGCCTTATCAGGCAAAAAAGCAACAAAATCATACTTCAGTTCGACAGGAATAAGGTCGAGGCACAGATAATGACTGTTATTAAACAAGATTACATTTCATTTGAATTATCAGCGATTACTCACCCGGAAACAGTAGAATTAATTGTATGGGGGCCTTACCCAACAACTATCAGTAAGACAATCGGGGAATGTGTTGGAGTGGTCCGTGATGGGCAATTTGCTATTGGAATACAGTCACTTAACGTAAAAACTCTGGGAGGTTATCCAAGTGAGGAAAACGATATAGAACCGTCATATGATATTTTGACATCGGCCAATAAGGCCGACATTACTCCAGAGTGGAAAAACAAAAAGGTTTATCGTGGACAAACAGCAAGGGTAATGGATTTTGGAAGCATACTTCAGGCATATTGCCGGAACAGGAATAAAGAACGAATAATCTCCAACTGGAACCATGAGTATTATGTAGCTCCTGCATTCAACGACGGAGGTGTCATTGGCTCTAAAATTGCCCTCTTTGGCTCGCCTGCGGGGAAAGCATTGGATATCATCGGACAAATTGAAATATCGGAAGGACTTCCCCACCCTGTCATTGATGGAGAATGGCTGAAGGAAGCCCGGTCGGCTACAGCTTCCTATCTTATAATGGCATTCAATGAGAATAATCTTGACCGGGCATTGGAAATTACAAAAAAGGCCGGATTAAAATATTTATATCACGGAGGTCCGTTTAAATCATGGGGACATTTTGTTCTTGATGAAAAGGAGTTTCCTGAGAACTGGACAAGCATGAAAAGATGTGTCGACCGAGCAAATGCACAGGGAATTAAGCTGGGAGTTCACACTCTGTCGAATTTTATCAATACCAACGATGCTTATGTTTCACCGGTTCCCGATAAAAGGTTGGCAAAAGTAGGAGAAAGTATAATAACAGAAAATATTGGGGCAGAATCAGAGGAAATATACATCAAATCACCAACCTATTTCAATCAGATGAAAAACAACTCTCTCCATTCGGTAGTAATTGGAGATGAGATTATCCGGTACAGGGAAGTGTCTTCAAACGCACCATGGAAGCTTTTAGGGTGCCAGAGAGGCGCCTTTGATACAAAAGCCTCACCACACAAAAGCGGAGAAGTCATAGGAAAATTAATGGACCATGGATACAAAGTTTTTTTAAGTAATGAGGAACTCTCTGAAGAAATCTCAAAAAGTATTGCAAAGCTTTTTAATGAGACAGGTCTGATGCAGATCTCATTCGATGGATTGGAGGGAGTTTGGTCAACCGGAATGGGACAATATGCGAGAAGTCTGTTTACCAAAACGTGGTATGATAATCTGAAGCCTGAATTAAGAGGAAAAGTAATAAACGATGCAAGCAACCCTTCACATTTCAACTGGCACATCAATACCCGTTATAACTGGGGAGAACCATGGTATGCCGGATTTCGTGAAAGTCAGACCAATTACCGGCTGATGAATCAGGATTTTTACCAGCGCAATCTTCTTCCATCCATGCTGGGTTGGTTTAGTATGTCAAATCAGACCAGTGTTGAAGATACAGAATGGCTACTGGCACGGGCTGCGGGGTTTGATGCCGGTTTTGCTTTCAATTTAAGTTTTGAAAATATAGAAAAGAACGGTCAGAGCGAAGCAATCCTAAAGGCTATTAACACATGGGAAACAGCAAGAATGGCCGGGGCTTTTTCTTCTGAGCAAAAGCTTAAGATGCAGAATATTAATAATGAATATCATCTCGAATTAAACGGAGAGGGAAAATGGTTACTTTATTCTTACCAGATTAAGCGCTATGTTCATGAACAAAAAGAACGGCAACCCGGAGAGCCTCTGTACAGTACATTTGAATTCAAGAATCCTTATAAAGATCAGCCAATGATGTTTATTTTAAATCTTTTACCTGCTGAAAACAACATTGGTTCATCAGTTAACAATATTACTCTGGAAGTAAATGATTATTATAAAATTGAAATACCAGTAGAAATGGAACCCTTCCAGATCCTTAAGCTTGATGAGACCGGTAAGCTGCAATTGTTCGACAAAAACTGGAATTTGATAAGGATAATTGTTGCTGAAGGTAAAATTCCGGTTTTATCAAAAGGCGACAACAAAATCAATTTTGACGCTGAATTCTCTGGCGAGGGTTCTTCAAAAGTGAAAATTGAAATGAAAACCATCGGAGAAGCAGAAACTGTGAGTATTGGTAAGAAATAATCACAGTTTAAAATGATAACCGTCAATTTCTTTACCAATTAAATTAAATGCCTTACCTGTTATTATATTTACCATGGTATCTTCGTAAATCATATATTTACACTTCAGAACAGGCAAATGTGCCGGTCATTACAACAATATTTTAAACGCACATTAAATCATCCTTTTAAATAAAAAATATGGAAATAATAATCTCCGAAAACAAACAGATACTTGGAAAGACAGCTGCAAAAAGAGGTGCTGAATTAATCCGCAAAGCTATCCTCGAAAGAGGAAAGGCAAATATTATTCTTGCTACAGGGGCATCTCAGTTCGAAATGCTGGGTGAACTGGTAAAAGAAGATATTGACTGGTCGCTGGTAACAGGTTTTCATCTTGATGAGTACATAGGGATATCTGATACACATCCTGCATCTTTCAGAAAATATCTCAGAGAACGTTTTGCCGATATAGTATCACCAAAAGCATTTAATTATGTAAACGGTAGTATCGATCCTTATGGAGAATGTATGCGTCTTGAAAATTTAATCGGCGAACATCCCATTGATGTTGCTTTTATCGGAATTGGGGAGAACAGTCACATAGCCTTTAACGATCCGCCTGCTGATTTTGAAACTGAAAAAGCATATCTCGTGGTAAAGCTTGATGAAGCCTGCCGCAAACAGCAACTGGGGGAAGGCTGGTTCCCAACCATAAACGATGTTCCTGAAAAGGCAATCAGCATGTCGATAAAGCAGATCATGAAATCGAAAGCCATAATATGCAGTGTCCCTGATCACAGAAAGGCTGACGCTGTTAAGAAAACTGTAGAAGGCGCCATTTCTCCAATGATTCCTGCATCAGTTATGAGAAATCATAAGGCAGCATGGCTTTATCTTGACAAAGATTCAGCCTCGTTGTTATCATAAGCAGATTTACTATTCATGGTTATCTTCATTATTTTATTTAGAGAGAGTTTAAAAAAATAGTATAATAAAAGCAGATAATCAGTAGTTTAGCAGTACAAATCACGAATCTGAGTTATTAATCAGATAATAATTTTATTATGCATAAAGCAATCATTTTCTTTGTTTCCGCACTGTCTTTAAGCGGATTGAATCTCTTTGCCCAAAACCCGGTACTGTTTCCGGCACCACAGAAAATAACATGGGGAAAAAACATGTTTCAGGTTGCAGGTGCAAAAGTGCTTGTATCTGCTGATCTGTCATCAAGGGAAGAAAAAACAATTGACCGGTTCATTGCTTTTGTAAAACACAGCACCGGGGTATCACTACCTGTAATTAATAACGGGGATTCTGACGAGCAACTGATAGTACTGAATTCCAGTCAGCCCGGTCCGGCTTTACCTGAGATAAATGAACAAACCGGCCCAGGGTCCCGTGAAGCATACAAGATAAAAGTAACGTCAAAAAGAGTACAGATAAATGCAAATTGCGATGCAGGAGTTTATTATGCACTTCAGACATTACGTCAGTTGATCATCGTTAAGGACAATAATTGCTATATCCCGGAAGTTGACATTGATGATTATCCGGCTTTTGCATATCGAGGTGTGATGATGGACTTTTCGCATGGCGGATTGCTTACAGAGGAAGAGATAAAGAATCAGATTGATTTTCTTGCACGATGGAAGCTGAACCAGTATTATTTCTATAATGAAGTAAGTATTGAAATGAAAGGATATCCGCTTCTCAATTATAATGCATGTTACTCTCAGGAACAAATCAGGAGGATTGTTGCCTATGGGCTTGAAAGACACGTAGATGTAATACCTTTTGTAAACTTTTACGGACACCTTCACGAACTTTTGAGACTCGAAAAATATGCAAGCCTTGGCATAGGACAATATGGACATGAACTTGATCCAGGGAATCAAGCTGTACAGACAGTACTTAAGGAGTGGATTAAACAATATTCAGAAATCTTTCCAAGCCCTTTTATCCATGTTGGTTTCGATGAGACCTGGGAAACAGAACGACTTCATAAGACAGATTATTCAATCAACCCCAGGGAACTTTACCTCCGGCAATTGAACTTTGTCACAAGTACTCTCAGGGGATACGGTAAAAAAGTAATGATCTGGACCGACATTACAAGGAATTATCCTGATATCATGTCTGATTTTCCGAGGGATCTGATTCCTGTTATCTGGGAATACTCTGATCAGCCGGGATCAGTCTCAAAATGGCTGAAACCTGTATCGAAAGAAAAAATGCCATTTTTTGTGCAATCAGCTGTTGACAACTGGGGAAATGTTTATACAGCCGCTGATTATACTTTCGATAATATCGATATATGTCTGAAAGCCTGCCGCGATGAAAAAGCTATCGGATATATTACTTCGGTATGGACAGATGCCGTTCAGCCATTAATGAGGAACTCGTGGTTATTCATGGCTTACGGAACAGCCGGTGCGTGGCAGAGGGAGCCTTTGAAAAGAGATGAATTCATAAATGGTTTTTGTCAGATAATGTATCCCGGAATATCGGTTCAAATGAATAACGCATTCAGAAAAATGGCCGAATCGGAAGCATCCCTGGCAAAATGCCTTGGACTTCACACATTATTGGAGATGTGGTCAGACCCTTTCTCTTCATATCACCTTAAAAATACCAAAGATCATATTGATGATTATAAAAATGCAAGAAAAGCTGCAGAAGCAGCTCAGGAGAATCTATTAGAGGCTCTCCTGTCGCAGCCTGACGATTCGGCATTTATAAAAACCCTGTTAGTCAACAGCCGTCTGCTCGATTATACTGCTTCAAGGTTCATCTGGGCAAGAACCATAGTTGACCGCTGGAATTGGGATTATGATTGTAATTCAAACGAAAAAGATGACTTTAGCAAAATATATGATACCAACTATTCGACACATGGTCTTACAGTTGATATGATGGATTACTGTACTCAGATAAAGGAAGAATATATCAAGGCATGGATATCAGAGAACATGAAATACCGATTGGGCACAATTACCGGAAGGTTCGATTCTGAATATCTTCTCTGGAGAAATATTTATACCAGGATAGCCGACTTTCAATTACATAACAAAATAAACAGCCAGACAAATAGATTTGAAGATGTAATATTAAAGTAATAGACGCATTATCAGTGTTTATCCCATAATACAGTTAGTATCAGTAACTATTTATCACACAATAATTTTTATATTCTGAACTTTTGTGGCTATCTTGCACGTATCCGGCAATTTTCATAATTATAACCACAAATCGATCATGCTAAAGGAATTTAGACATAAAGATATAGAAGAGGTATTTAAAACATCAATCGTTCAGCAGACCGCTTATTGGTCGGAGGTAAAGAAAGAACTGGGAGTACGTTCCATTGCATGTAACTTTAAAGTGAGAAGCTCTGATATCTATGATGTTCCCAAAAAAGATTATACTATTATTGGTGATATACTGGTAATTATTAAGCAAATTGATAATAAATACACAATGGCTTATGTTCCTTATGGCCCTGAGATTGAACCTCTTGCTCAGAACCAGGGAACATTTCTCGAAGAATTATCTGAATGTCTTCGCCCCTACCTGCCGAAAAACTGTATTCTTATCAGATATGATCTTTCGTGGGAATCACTATGGGCTAAAGAGGATGACTTTTATGACTGCAAGGGATATTGGATTGGTCCTCCCGATAATAAATTTCAGGAGTTCCGCTTTAATCACAATACTATAAGCTGGAATTTTAAAAAATGTTTATCTAATATACTGCCTTCAAACACAATCTTTCTCGATCTCAAAAAAGATCTTGCTGATATTAAAATGTCAATGAAGCCAAAAACAAGGTATAATATTGAATTATCGGCCAGGAAAGAAGTAACAGTAAACATTGCCGGTATTGAGAACCTTGATACATGGTACAGGTTATATACTGAAACAGCTGCAAGAAATGGTTTTTACTTACACAATATCGATTATTTCAGGGCAGTATTAACCAGCCGGGCTAACAATACCCAATCACCGGCTGAAGTGTTCCTGCTGATAGCAGGTATAGACAAAATGCCGCTTTCGGCAATGTTCCTTGTTTTAACCGGGAACCGGGGGACTTATCTGTATGGAGCTTCGGCATCTCATCATAAAAACCTGATGGCATCTTATGCTGTTCAGTGGGAAGCAATAAAACTGGCTAAAGCAAAAGGATGTACGGAATATGATATGTTTGGAGTATCACCTAATCCCGATCCTTCTCATCCCCTCTTTGGATTATACAGATTTAAAACAGGATTCGGAGGCGAATTATATCACACAATGGGTTGCTGGGACTATCCGATCATGTCGGATATGTACGAATATTTTACTGCTGTCGAACTGAAAAGCCAGGGTTTCCATTTAAACTGAGGTCAGAAAAACAGACTCCCCACATATTTCCATGGATCTTCAGATATTTGTTCTTTCACCAAATATTGATTATCTTTATTTTTTTGAAACCACTTAATATCAATACATTATGAACAGAATAATTTTGAGCAAGCTTGATTTTTCCAGAATCATGGATAGTATCAAAAAAGCAAAACTCACCAATTCTATCAATGCCGCTGAAGCAGAAATTTTACTGAATGAATTAAATTCAGCTAAAGTGGTTGAACCTCAGGAGATTCCTGTCGATGTTGTGACAATGAACTCCATTGTTAAAATCAGCTTCCTGAACACAAACAAAGTGATCAGTTTTCAGATTGTTTATCCTGATAAGGCAAATATTAAAGAAAATAAAATTTCCATATTTTCACCTATTGCTACAGCGTTGATCGGCTATAAAGTATCAGATGAAATTGAATGGATAGTACCAGCCGGTCTTACAAAAATAAAAATTGATGAAATAATATATCAGCCGGAAGCTTCTGGTGATTTTGATTTATGACAGAATAATTTTGAGCGTGTTATGAGCAGAAAATACTATATTTGTCTATATAACGCCCTCTAATATTATGCTTTCATCACCTGATGATAAAATAATTATTAAGAAACTCCGCAAAGGTGATGTCCTGTCATTTGATATTATTTTCAGAAAATACAATAGGAAAGTATATTACTTCGCTGTAAGCTATTTAAAAAACAGGGAAGAAGCAGAAGACGTTGTTCAGGAAGTATTTATGAATCTCTGGAGATTTCGTGATCAGATAAATGAAGATTACGAATTCTCCAGATTTCTTTTTAAGATAACATATAACTCAACCTGCAAGAAATTCAGGAAACAGTTATCGGACAAGAGACAGATGGAAGAGGCAGTAAAATATATTGCTGCTGAAGACAACCAGACCAGTGATGACATTGAGTACGATAATCTGCTTGAAAACGCGAGCCTCCTTGCAGAGAAGTTGCCTGCCCGGCAAAGGAAAATCTTTCTTCTAAGTATAAATGATCAGCTGACTACCGAACAGATTGCTGAAAAAATGTGTATTTCGAAAAAGACCGTGGAAAACTATCTGGCCCTGGCCAAGAATTCATTAAGAAAATCCCTCTCTGCCGAACACTTTTTACACATCTTTTTACTGTGACTTTAAAACGACATTTCTTTCACTATTCATATTGATTATAAATTAGCCGTCCTTTTGGGAAAAAAGGCTCACTGCTGGATATTATTATCAGTTAGGTTGTTTTTCATTGTTTATAGTCTAAAAACAAACAGATAGTATTATCATGATTTTGAGATGACTGCAGTGCAGAGCCCATCTCAGGATCTCTAAAAAAGGCAGGATGCAGGACAAAAAAGTAAAAATTGACATTGAAGTATTAAAAAGGTACCTGGAGGGGAATTTTTCGAGGGAAGATGAAAGTAAGGTAAGGAGCTGGTTTACACAAACAGAATCGGATGATGATCTGGAAGAAAATTCAGGTATGATCTGGGATGGAATCTCTCCTGATAAGAATATTCCTGGATATAAGGAAAGTGAAATACTCGACCGGATACACCACAAGATAAGGCTTGATGAAAAATTATATGCAAATGAAACCTCTCAGAGATTCGTATTCTTAAAATATCTGACAAAGATAGCAGCCCTCCTTTTTATCCCTCTGCTTGTTGCATCATTGTTTTTATATTTTCAGAATAACACATTCAGGAATTCAGCATCTTATGCTGAAATTTATTCACCCTTTGGTTCAAGGACAAACTTTTATCTTCCCGACGGCTCCACCGGGGTGCTTAATGGAGGTTCTTCATTAAAGTTCCCGACTCAGTTTACTGGTAAGCTCAGAAATGTCACTCTTAAAGGAGAAGCATATTTTAAAGTTACGCCGGATCATGAAAAGCCATTTATTGTATCGACTAAGAATATCAGTGTAAAGGTATATGGAACTACATTCAACGTAATGGCTTATGATGACCAGCAGATAACTGAAGTTACACTCGAAAGCGGACAAGTTGAAGTGTTAAAAAACCAAGATAAATGCCTTAAGAGCATAGGCTTCTTAAAACCCGAAGAGCAGTGTATATACAGTTTTCTGTCTGATTCAAGCGAGATCAGAGCTGTTAACAGCGCAGAAAAACTTTCATGGCTGGAAGGGAAGCTCTCATTCAAATATGAGTCATTTGAGGATGTTGTACGAAAAATCAACCAGTGGTATAATGTGAATATTGAGATAAAAGATGAAGTACTCAATACTTACATCTATTACGGTACTTTCAAAGACGAAACACTTGATGAAGTGCTGAAACTTCTTCAGTATACAGCCCCAATAAGATACAGGGACGTGGAGAGGAAAAGAAATCAGGACGGGACTTTCGAAAAAAGAAAAATTGAGATCTACTATAAGAAAACAGAATAGATAACTACTTTTTATTAATCAAATAACAAAAGCCTATGATAATAAAAAATAAGGAAGGTGCTGGCACACCCTCCTTATAATTTGAAATTCAGCAGATTACCCAATGCTTATTAAACAATTGTATTAACCCACTAAACCAAACAAATTTATGAAAAAATTTTGTAGGTATACAGGAGATATCCTAATCCGGACATGTTCCTGTAAATTCTTTAAGATTATGAGAAATACTTTGTTGCTATTATTCATCGCAGTCTTACAGGTATATGCAGACGACACCTACTCGCAAAGTACCAGACTCACATTGAATCTGAAGAATGTTGCAGTAGCTGATGTTCTTGAGGAAATTGAGAATAACAGTGAATTTTATTTCCTCTTCAACTCGAAACTGGTAGATGTAAAAAGAGAAGTGTCAATATCATTTAAAGATGAGAAAATCTCTGACATCCTCCACTCACTTTTCCTGGGGTCTGATGTAGATTATCTTGTTTATGACAAGCAGATAATTCTTACCCCGGGTGATATGAAGGAATTACCTGCTTCAATACAGCAAAAGCCAAGGATTACCGGAACAGTAAAAGATGAAAACGGGAATCCGTTGCCTGGTGTCAATGTTCAGGTTGAAGGCACCATCATTGGTGCGATCACTGATATTGACGGAAAATACTCAATTGAAAAGCCAGGTGAAAACACAATTATATCATTCTCATTTATAGGATATAATCCACAGAAAATATCAGCGTCAGGAATGACATCCCTTGATGTTATTATGACCCCTGATGTAAAAGCCCTTGAGGAGGTTATTGTTATTGGTTATGGCACTCAAAAGAAAAGTGACCTGACGGGTGCCGTGTCATCAATTAAAATGGAAGAACTGAAAGGCCAGTCAATCGTGAATGTTGAGCAGATGCTGACAGGAACCGTGGCCGGGGTAAACACTATTTCAGCATCAGGATTACCAGGAGGCAAGCTTACAATAAATATCAGAGGGATCGGAACATTGCATAATACAGATCCGTTGTACGTTGTAGACGGGGTTCAGACCAGAGATATCAGCCTGATTAACCCAAACGATATTGAATCGATGGAGGTTTTGAAAGATGCTTCCACATCTGCCATATATGGTTCGAGCGGTGCAAACGGAGTAATACTGATTACAACAAAAAAGGGAAAAGAAGGGAAACCAGTATTGTCATTTGACACAAAACTTGGCATTGCTACTCATGGGAAAAAAATTGCAGTACTTAATGCATCAGATTATGTTGATTATGTACTGGATCTTAAAGATAATGATGTCAATGATGCTTTCAGAAGTAAGCTTGACTGGAGAAGAGTAGACAGAACTGACTGGCAGGATGAAATCTACCAGTCTGCATTTCAACAGGAATATAACCTTTCTGTTATGGGAGGAACAAGCAATGTTAAGTACAGCCTTGGAGCAGGATATGTTGATCAGGACGGTATAGTGCTTACCCATAATTATAAAAGGTATTCGTTCAGGGCAAATACTGAATTTAGTTTTGGTAAAAGAGTAAAAATCGGTGAGAATCTGACAGTTTCCTATTCAAATGCCAGTGAAGCACCTTCAGGAGGTAACATCCTCCTTAGTACTCTCAGATTGCCCACCTATTTGCCTGTTCTCGATCCTACTAATCTGGGAGGATATTCAAAAGTGACTTCCAACGATGATTACAATGATGCTCCGAATCCGGTAGCCGACCTAATGCTCAGAGATAACAAAACACATGAACTCAGAACATTCGGAAACCTGTACGGGACTATTGATATTTTGAAAGGACTTAACTACAGGACAAGCATTGCTGTGGATCTGGGACGATCAGATGTCAATACATTCACTCAGGCTTATTCTAATGCAAATTTCACCTACCCCAGCATTCTGGACGAAACATTTAGTTGGGGGAACTCCTTTATTTATGAAAATGTATTATCATACACCAGGCAATTCGGTCTTAATGATCTTCTGATATTGGCTGGTAACTCAATTTCCAAATCCAGTGGAAGGTATTATTCCTTAACAGGATCTGATTTTACCAATGACCAGGTAAGAGTTATCTCTGCAGGAACAGGAAAAATAAATAACAATGGAACAGGGGCTAATCAATCAGCAAAACTGGGCTATTTTGCAAGAATCAATTACGCTTATGCAAACAAATACTTGTTTCAGGCAAATTTCAGGGCTGATGCCTCCTATAACTTTGCTCCAAAAAACAGATGGGGTTATTTCCCGGCTTTCTCATTAGGCTGGAAAATGAATGAAGAGAATTTCATAAAAGACAATTTTTCTTTTATTAATTTGCTGAAACTGAGAGCCGGCTGGGGTAAAAGCGGAAATGACCTGATTGATGCCTATGGCTACTCCGCACAGGTTTCGAGTTTCTATCCCGATTATATTTTCGGGAACACTCCGGTTACCGGATCTACAATAATATCACTATGGAACCCCGATATAATATGGGAGACATCGGCGACATCAGATATCGGGTTAGACCTCTCTATTTTTAATGATAAGATCCATTTTACAGCTGATTATTTTATCAAAAACACCGAAGATATCCTTGTTGAATATCCGATGCCTTCATCGACCGGCATTGGATTATCAGGAGGATCAGAGGGAAGTGCATACAGAAATGCTGCCTCAGTGGTAAATAAAGGTCTGGAACTTACCGTCGATTATAAAAAGATTACTCAAAGCGATTTTACTTTTACCGTAAGTGCCAATGCCACCTTTATTAAAAATGAGGTTACAAGTCTCGGCGAAGGGTTGCCCATTCTTTCAGGAGATTTCCATGGGAACAGCATCACCAAAACAGAAAAAGATAATCCCATAGGATCTTTCTATGGATATAGAATGGACAAAGTATATTCTACCCAGGCAGAAGTTGATGCCGATAATCAAAAAGCTGAAAGCATTCATGGAGCAGGATCTACTTATCAGGAAAATGCGCAGGCAGGAGATATACGTTTTGTTGATGCTGATAAAGACGGATGGATTACTGATAAAGATAAAACCTTCATTGGAAACCCTATACCTAAAGTAGGTTTCGGATTGGCACTTGGTGCAGGGTATAAAGGTTTTGATTTTTCTGCAAATTTCACCGGGGTTTACGGTAATGAGATTTTTTACAGCGACCAGTATTGGCTTGAAGGTATGACTATACCATTTAACGCTTCAGTAAAAATAAAAGATCGCTGGCAAAAGGAAGGAGATGTCACAAGCATACCACGTGCGGCCTCTCCCGATGCAAATCAGAATACAAGAATATCAGACAGATGGGTGCATGATGGCAGCTATGTAAGGCTTAAAAACTTAAGCCTTGGATATACTATCCCTGCTGATCTGCTAAAGCGTTTATCATCTAATTCCATTTCAAATCTGAGAATGTATGTGACAGCGCAAAACCTGCTTACCATTACCAATTATCCTGGATTTGATCCGGAAATAAACAGCGGCTCCAATCTGGCTCAGGGAATTGACACCAGTCAGTATCCTCAGTCAAAACTGTTTATGCTTGGATTACAAATCAATTTCTAACATTTTAAAGAATTAATTATGAAAAAAATTATTTATATAATTCTTGGAATGTTTCTTATCACTGCATGCAGCGAAGACATTCTGAATCTTGATAACCCCAACCAGTATTCGGCAGATACCTATTATAAGAATCTCGGTGAATGCGAAAAAGGGGTAAATGCTATTTACGGTGGTTTTTATCACGACGGATTATACGCCAGAGAATACTATTTCATTTTTGACCTTCTGGCCAATGAGGCTGAACAAAATTCTCCTATGGAAGCGCCGACGACTGACTGGCCTAATTATACACATAATCCAAGCAATGCTGAACTTCAGGGTCTGTGGCGCTCACTGTACCGGATAATATTCAGGTCAAATATTGCAATATACAATATCGGCAAATGGGAAACCCTGACTGATGAAGACAGCGCAAGAAAGGAAACTTTATTGGGTGAAGCGTATTTTCTGAAAGGATGGGCATATTTTGAATTAGTTAATATTTGGGGCAGAGTTCCAATCCGTACCTGGGAGAACAGCACCGTAGCCGAGGTTCCGAGAAGCAGTGTAGAAGATGTATGGAATGTAGTTGAATCTGATCTTTCTGAAGCCATTAACCGTTTACCTGTTGTATGGGAAGGTGAAAATATCGGAAGAGCTACTAAAGGAGCTGCAGTTGCTTTAATGGGAAAATCATATCTGTATGAGAAGAAATATGCAGAGGCTCATGCTGAACTGGCCCTTCTTGCGCAGGCCCCTTACTCCTACGCTTTGCATCCCGATTATATGGATGAATTTCTTGAAAGTGGCGACAACAGCGAAGAATCAGTGTTTGAGGTTCAGTTTAAAGGCGGAGCCGTAAGTGATGCTGTCTGGTACATGTTCGGTGGTCAGGAAAGCTGGGGCCTGGGAGGTCTTCATACAGGAAGATCAACCGAATACGGGTTTAACGATTGGGAAAACTGTCATGTTTCAGATGCCGCAGCAGCTGCATTTAAATATAAGGACGAAAGTAATGCCGACTATATTGACCCGAGAGCTTCAATGGTCTTTTATGGTGCCCCTGCAGCAGGAGGAGACACCACCTATGCCGGTGGGGCATATCCATATGAAGATAAAGGGTTCATGTGGAAGAAGTACCAGACCTATGAAACGAATACCAATGAAAATGATCCAAACAGCGGTATCAATGCGAGAGTCATCAGATACGCTGATGTTCTGCTAATGAGAGCTGAAGCATTGATTATGGATAACAAAACTGACGAGGCTTTACCGTTGATAAATGACGTCCGAAGACGTGTTAATGCATTTGAATATACTTCACTTGGCAATCAGGATGAGGCTATTAAAAAAATCAAACTTGAGAGAAGGCTGGAGTTGTGCGGAGAACAGGTCAGATGGTTTGATTTGATACGCTGGGGAGAAGCTATGAAAGTGATAAACGAGGAAAAAATGGCTGCAAAAGGTGTAGCTCCGTTTTTACCGAAACATGTACTTTTCTGCATTCCTCAGGAAGAAAAAGATGCAAATCCTCTTGTGGCAGGAGATATTCAGAACGACTGGAACTAGAGTTATATTAAAACTATTAGAATTAAAATAGCCAAAATCTGCACATTAACAAATGAGGCTGTATCAAAAGCCCTTCATTACCCCCACCCCTAAATGGGGCTTTGTAAGAGACTGGTATTCAACAAGTCCTCTTAGGGGATTTAGGGGTAAACAAGGATTGAAACGTTTTGAGACAGCCTCATTTTCTTTCACAAAATGAAGCGTTAGTCCAATAATAAACAGTGTTCAAAAAATGAAGAAAATCTGTTATTCTTTTATCATATTGAGCGTCATTGCAATGTCATGTTCCAGGTTTCCGCAGGCGGAAATCAGCAACGGAATAATTAAAGCTAATATATATCTCCCCGATTCTAAGAAAGGATATTATCGCGGAACAAGATTCGACTGGTCAGGGAATATTTCAAGTCTTGAGTACAATGGCCATGACTATTTCGGAAAATGGTTTACAAAATACAGCCCGGAGATACATGATGCTATAATGGGACCCGTGGAAGAATTTACACCCCTCGGTTATACTGAAGCAAAACCTGGAAGCAGCTTTGTAAAAATAGGCGTAGGAACCCTGACTAAAACTGATGAAAAGCAATATGAATTCTTCAGATTATACCCTTTTGTCAACATGGGCGAATGGAAAACAAACAAGTTCCCCGACAGGATTCAATTCATACATGAACTTGATGATAAAACATATTCCTATCAATATGAAAAGAATATTCAGCTTACAGAAGGGAAACCGGAAATGGTCCTTACCCACACTCTTAGAAACAGAGGAACACGCACCATTGAAACAAGTGTCTACGATCATAATCTGTTTGTAATAGACAACCAGAGAACCGGCCCTGACTTTGAAATTTTATTTCCTTTCAACATTGCTGGTGACAGCATTGCTTTAGGCAACCTGGCTAAAATTAATGATAATAGAATCATATTCCTGAAAAAATTAGACAGTGATGAATCAGCATTCTGTGAGAATATTACAGGGTTTGATACCACAGCTAATGACTATATGATAAAAATTAAAAACAACAAAACCGGGGCCGGAGTAATAATAACATGCGATAAGCCTTTGCAGGAGCTTGCCTTTTGGTCGTGTTCAACAACTTTGTGCCCGGAACCATATATCAATATAAAAGTTGATCCGGGAGAGGAGTTCAGTTGGAAAATTTGCTATGAATTTTATACATTAGCGAAGTAGTGTTATGTTATGTTATGTTATGTTATGTTAAGTTTATAATCTACCTGTTTCTACCATATACCCTGAAAGGAACAGGCATATTTCTCTCCTGACTCCCTTTTTGGGAAAGGGTAAATCAGGAGAAAAATCATTGATTAACTTAATCTGTCAGAGTAGAAATAATTATTATTTGGCTTAACGATGGTTTCTGATAAGAAAAAAATGGCTGGGATGTTACCTGATTTGGAAAAAAATGAAAACAGAAATGAAAACAGAAAAGAAAAATAACAGAATCAATATAACTGGAACTTTAAACAAAATAAACAACTGGCTGGAGACAAAACATATTCCTCCCAGGGTTGTTTTCTTTATAATGGGAATAGTCTCAACTGCATGGTTTCTTATCAGGGTTGTTCCCAAACCTTCACGTGCAACTTATCCCTGTGTTCAGGCAGCTGCGCCAATAATGTCGGGATTTATTCTATATCTTCTTTCTCTTGGAGGAATTACGGTTACACTGAGAAGAACGTTGCAAAACATCACACGGGCAAAATATATCGCTGCCGGATCAATGCTCGTAGCAGGATTAGTTTTTCTTACTATCAATCTTACAAGCGACTTGTCAGTTTCCTCTGCAAATGAAAATAAAAAAACAGGTCCGGATGATGGGCCTAAAAGCCCTTTCGGAACAGGCAATGGCATAAATCAGGGCCGTGTTATTTGGGCATGGAACCCTGACGCCACAAATGAGAATTGTAAAAACATTGCCGAGAACTACGACTGGTATTTTAATCCTGTTAATGCTGATCAGAAAGTAATTGGTAACATGTTTTCTGAGTCGATTGTGAAAATATCAGGCAACCCTGATCTGAAGCAATCATGGGATGCACTTTTTCGTTATCACAATCTTAAAAAGTATAAAAAGGAGAAAGGCTATACCAAAGGAGAAAAGATTTTCATTAAGATAAACCAGGGGACAGCCTCATGGTCCTTAAGCAAGGATGAGATCAACAACGGGTATACTATAACAACATCACCCCAGACAGGAAAATCGAGAAATACCGGAGCGGCTGAAACATCACAGTATATTGTACTGGAATTACTGAGAGAACTTGTTAATGTGGCAGGCATCAGTCAGTCCGATATATCTGTAGGTGATCCGATTGCTCATATTTTTGGCCATAATTATTCAGCCTGGCATGCTGAATTCCCTGACGTGGTCTATATTGACAGATTTTCGGACAGGTTTAACAGAACCCTTATAAAACAGACAGAAAAAAATCTTGTCTTCTATTCTGATAAAAAGCAGAGCGATAAGCTTTATGATATAATTGAAAATGCAGATTATATGATAAATGTTGCCAGTCTTAAACCTCATGGATCTGCCGGTGTCAGCCTGACCGCCAAAAATCATTTTGGTTCACAGGGAAGGCCAAGCGCCAGCCATCTGCATTACGCACTTGTTTCACCAACATGGGAATCATACCCACGCGAAGTAGGTAAGGCATCGAACGGAGGTTACAAAAAATACCGTGTTCTTGTCGATCTTATGGGAAGCCGTTATCTCGGTCAAAACACAATGCTTTATGTAGTTGACGGTTTATTTGGAGGAGGAGCTGATGAAACAAAAGGTCCGGTAAAATACTTAATGGCCCCCTTCAATGATGACTGGAGCAATTCAATATTTTTATCGCAGGATCAGGTCGCTCTTGAATCAGTATGCTATGATTTTCTCAGGAGTGAATGGAATGGTATTAACAAACACAATAAGGCTAATAATATATTTGAAGAAGGACCAAACATGTTTGGAGTTGATGATTATCTCCATCAGGCTGCTGATTCAAAAAACTGGCCCGAGGGAATAATCTACGATCCTGATAACAGTGGGAAACCATTGCCCAGCCTGGGTGTTCATGAACACTGGAATAATGCTGCCGACAAGCAATATTCAGGAAATCTTGGCATTCAGGGAGGAATTACCCTTGTTTCTATTCCTGATACTCTTGTAAAAAGGAAACTCTAGAGAAGTTTTTTTAAATTTGTTCAGGCTTTGACGATATGTGATTGTTGCATAATTTTTAAAATTTAAAAATCATGAAAAAAATCAGCTTCCTTTTATTCGCTATGATTGTTTTATTGCCAGGATGCAATAACAGACTTAAGATAAACGGAAAGACAGGCTATCAGATTGTCATCCCCACACAGGCCGATACTATAGAAAAATATTCTGCTGAAGAACTCAGCCATTATTTGTTTGAAATGTCGCACGTGAATCTTCCCGTTGTTGAGGAGAAAGAGTATAACGGTAATAAGGCCATCTATATCGGACGTACGAATTATGCAACAAAGCTGAATGTTGATTTTACCAGGCTGGAAGAAGATGGATATGCCTACAGGCACCAGAATAATAATTTTATTATTGCTGGCGGCTCAAGGAAAGGAGTTCTTTATGGAGTTTACGATCTTCTTGAGATCCTGGGTTTCAGAAAATATGCATCTGACTATACTTATATCCCAAAAGGTAACTCAGTCATTCTTCCCAAAAATGACACAGTTTATATACCACGGATAAAGTATCGGACAACATCATATATGAGTTCTAAAAATAATGCGGAATGTTTTAACTGGCACAAACTCTCCTCTCAAAAAGAGACATGGGGATCATTTGTTCATACTTTTAATAGTTTAGTGCCTCCTGAAAAATATTTTAATACACATCCTGAGTATTATGCCTTGAGAAACGGGAAACGCATGCCAACCCAGTTATGCCTTTCCAATCCTGAGGTTGCTGATATCCTGATTAATAACCTGAAGAAGCAAATAGAAGAAAAACCTCAGATGAAATATTGGTCGGTAAGTCAGAACGACAACGACAAGGCTTGCTTATGCGATAACTGTGTAAAGCTGAATGAGAAATACGGAGGTGACAAAAACAGAAATAGCGGGGCCATTATTTATTTTGTAAATAAAGTTGCAAAAGCAATCCCTGACAAGATGATATCGACATTGGCATATTGGTATACCCGTGAGGCTCCTGACAATATTCAACCGGAACCTAATGTCAATATTATGCTTTGCAATATTGAGAGCTTACGTCACAGGCCCGTTTTTGAAACTGACCAGGCTTTTTCAAAAGATTTGAAAAACTGGGGAAAGATTGCAAAAGACATCATGATATGGGATTACAATATCCAGTTCTCAAATATGGTCAGTCCTTTTCCAAATCTTCATACAATAAAGCCTAACATTAATTTTTTTACAGATAACAATGTAAATGCCTTTTTTATGCAGGCAGCAGGTATTGAAGGATGTGAAATGGCTGAACTGAGAGGCTACCTTATTGCAAAACTCCTATGGAACCCCGATGCTGATGACAATGCCATTATTGATGATTTTGTAAATGGCTATTACGGTAAAGGTGGTCCATATATCCGTCAATACATTGATACCATGTGTTATTCATTGCTAAAGACCAATCATCAGCTGGGGATTTTCGGCAGTCCTGAAGAAGCAAAAGACACTTACCTTTCTGCTGAGATGATGGATGAGTATAACCGGTTATTTGATAAGGCTGAAAAGGCAGTTGAAAATAACCCCGAAATGCTCAGACATGTTCAGGCAGCCAGATTACCAATAATGTATGCTCAGATTCAAATCAGCCGTACTGAAACTGATACACCACGCAGTCTGTTTAAACACGATGCAAACGGCAGGGTGGTTGCAGATACTGCAATAAAATCGTTACTGAACAAGTTTGTGGA
Source organism: Bacteroidales bacterium (assembly GCA_035354395.1). Lineage (GTDB taxonomy): Bacteria > Bacteroidota > Bacteroidia > Bacteroidales > VadinHA17 > LD21. Next base: position 39,422 of record DAOQAX010000002.1, read on the forward strand.
TAGAGCCAACAAGCACGGTATTATCCGGTTAAGAGAAAGAAGCATTCCCCCTGATAAATATCTTGAATCGTATAACAGGATTTTCAACAAGATGAATGAGATGGACAGTGCTATATCGTTCAATAAAAAAATCATTCCTGTTACATCTCCAAGCAAAAACTACAAAGGGTTGGAAGCTTTGACTGATGGCATTTTTGGATCGTTCGAAGACTGGAGAGACGTTCGGTTCGATAACTGGGTAGGTTGCGAAGAGGATCATATGAATTTTATTCTCGATCTGGGTGAAGTCAAACCAATCAGATCCGTAAACATGGATTTTTTCGATGCAAAAGACACCTGGTATCAGATGTTTCTTCCTGAATATGTTACTTATGCGACCTCTGTCGATGGTAAAAATTATGATAACGTGGTAAAAGTTGCCAATCCCAACGATCCTAACCAACCATATGATACCGTCGATAACATGCCAAGGGATATTTATGTACAGTCTTTTCAGGCCAACATGAAAAACTGCAAAGCACGATACATAAAAGTGCATGCCGAAAATATATTACGTTGTCCTTCGTGGCATGTTCGCGCCGGAGATCCTGCCACTATTTTTTCTGACGAGATAGTGGTAAAATAAGCTGTAAACAGGAATATCTTGGCATAAATTTTTATGAACTGAATTATGATGATTGTATCGGATTCCTGGAAATGTTACCAAACTGTTTAAGATAGTAGTTCAAACAAACGTAGTTCAGTAAATAGTATATTTGAAGAAGTAACACCTATATCCGGAGTAAAGAGTCCTCCTGATTAATTTAAAAACAAATCCCCTGAGGTTAATAATCTGGAAAAAAAATGTTATGATTGTTAATCAGATTATCTTTTTATGGATATTAACAAATAACAGATATGCTCAGGAAAAAATCTCTACTCATGCAAAATATTAATTCACTTAAACATCTCTTTAGTAAACATGGTTTAATAGCAGGTCATTGCTTTAAATCATTCAGATGGTTACTTCTTTGTTTTGCCATTGCAGCTTTGCCATCCTGCAATAATTCTGAAAATGGAAAAAATATAACGATAAGCAATGACAAAGTAATGCTGACTTTTGACAGAAGTACAGGATCGCTGATCTCGTTCACTGATCTGGCTGACTCATGCGATTTCCTGGATAAAATTGTTACACCAGGCTCACTATGGAAGGTTGATATTGCCAAACCTTCATCAGTCAGAACTATTGATGTTAGTTCTGCTTCAAAGTTCAGGTTATCAAAACCTGATAGAGGTACAATTATTATGGAGTGGATGAATTTTCGTGAACCGGAAGACAAGAAATTAAAAGTGACGACAAAAGTCAACCTTGAGACCGGAAAATCCATGTCGTCATGGAAAATATCAATTGATGGTATTGAGGGTAAACTGATTGACAAGGTCTCCTTCCCTATTATTAAAGGAATAAAAGACCAGGGTAAAGAAGAACTTGCTGTCCCGTCATGGATGGGTGAGATAATGAAAAACCCAAGATCTCATCTTTCTGAATCTCAGGGAAAAGTGAAAAAATTCGAATGGAGTTATCCCGGTCCTCTTTCCCTGCAGTGCATAGCATTATATAATCCGGAAAAATGCGGTTTCTATGCTTCATGTGACGATTCGCTGGCATATAAAAAGAGTTTTTCATTTTCACTTGACACCCTGAATACCCTGGTGTATCAGATGAACAATTATCCTTCTTATAATTCTGTTTCAAACTCTTACATCCCATCTTACTCTGCAATTATAGGATCTTTCAAAGGTGACTGGACTGTTGCTGCCTCAATATACAGTGAGTGGGGAACAAAACAGGATTGGTGCCGGGAAAGTCGCTTAAAGAACAAACTGACTCCCGGATGGCTGGAAGAGACAGCTTTATGGGAATGGAACCGTGGAAAATCGGACAATGTGCTTGTACCTGCCGCTGACCTCAGGAAAAGACTTGGATTGCCGGTAAATGTTTTCTGGCATTGGTGGCATGGCTGTTCATACGATGACGGCTTCCCGGAGTATATTCCTCCAAGAGAAGGCAAAAAATCGTTTGTCACTGCACTCTCTTCTGCACAGAGCCAAGGTATAAGGGAAGTAGTATATATGAACCAGCTTCTCTGGGGAACAACAACCGAAAGCTGGAAAAATGAAAACGCAGAACAGGCTTCGTTAAAGAACAGGGAAGGAAAAACAGTATCACAGGTGTTCAACATCTTTACCAACAAACCCACCGCATATATGTGCCTTGGAACAGGCTTCTGGAAAGACAAGTATTCTTCGTTATGCGACAGCGCAATAAATATCTATAAAGCAAACGGAGTCTACATGGATATGGCATGCCTTAGTCACATGTGCTACGATAAAAGTCATGGACATCCTGTCGGAGGCGGAAACTGGTGGGTTGAAAATTTTGCACAGCTTACAAAACAGATCCGTTCAAAAATACCTCAGGAGAAACAATCCATCCTTGCAGGTGAAGGAAGCGGTGAGGCATGGATTCCCTATCTTGATGCATTTCTCACACTTCAGGTCAGTATGGAAAGATATGCCGGTGTAGGAGAATGGGAACCAATACCTTTCTTTCAGGCTGTCTATCACCAGTATGCCATTACTTATGGTAACTACTCTTCATTGACTGTTCCCCCATACGATGAACTCTGGCCCAGGCAATATGCCCCGAAAGAACCTCTGAAGCTTCTGGATAAAGGTTTCAACAGACAATTTTTAATGGAACAGGCACGTTCGTTTGTCTGGGGACTACAACCAACAATCGCCAATTATCAAAGCTTTCTGGCGCATGAAAGAAAAGAGGAAATTGACTTCCTGCTCAACCTTGCAAAAACAAGGAAACAGGGACTGAAGTATCTTCTTTACGGCAAATTCATGAAATCGCCCGATATAAAATCACCTGTGAAAGAGATCGATATCTCACGACTGTCAATCTATGCTGGTAAAACAGGAAACACTGTAACTGCTCTGAAAGGAAGCTATAATATGGTATACTCAGGAACATGGCAGTCTGACGATAAACAGATCGGAATAGCCCTGGCCAATATAGGCGATGATCCTTACAGGGTGGATTTTACTATGAACTCTAACGATTATGAGCTTGCTGATTCGGGTGAAATAAATATTATAGATGCTGACGGCAAAAGACACATAGCTTCTTATGCTGACAGGAAAATACATGTTGACTTCCCACTTGAACCAAAAGGTTTATGCATAATAGAAGTGGTTCACGGGAACAAGCAGCAATAAAAAAATCGGATGACTTTCAGGAATCATAAATATAATATCCGCTTTTGCAATAAAATCAATTGCTTACCCCAACCCTAAAGGGAGCAATTGATTTTATTAGCACCCTTTAGGGCTGGAGGTAACGAATAAAATCGATGTATTTATATGCAGGATGACAGATAGTCATTAAATATTATTAATAATTATCTCAGGTTAGCATCAGCAAAATCAATAAACCAGTTCCAGTCTCTCAATAGCAGGTTATGGACTCCGTCTCTTATATGAAAGGCGACCTTTCCGTTTGATATCTGTTTGTTAAGCGGAGGCATAGCTTTGGGGATGTCAGAATCGGCTCCTAAAAGCTTATAAGCCTGGAGTGAATTGTAAAGTGACAGATATGAGCCGCGGGGATCTCCCCAAAGATCCTCGTCTGCACAGGCAACATAAAGTGGACGTGGTGCTATAAGGGCCAGCAGCATATGCATATCGACAGGAAGGGCGTCTTCATTCTTATTATATTTTTTATAGTTTGAACAGAACCAGTGAGGGAAATTTGTATTGATCACATCAACTGTTTCGCCATAGCGGCGCCTTGCCAGAGCTGCTCCTGTACATCCCGATTCATTTGATATCACCATGGCAAAACGCGCGTCCTCTGCTCCAGCCCATAAAGCAGTTTTCCCTCCCCGGGAATGACCAACTACAGCAACTTTGTTGCCGTCAACATCTTTATCAGTAACAAGATAATCCATACAACGGCTTGCCCCCCAAGCCCATGCAGCTATGGTTCCCCATGCATCACCGGGACGCAGATTTTTGTCGAGCATACCATGTATCCCGTTCCTGAAATTGTCGAAGTTATCAGGATCTACATCAGCGTTATAAAAAGCTGCAATACCATACCCCCTGGCAATGACCTCTTCAACAGGCCAGAATTCGCTTTTTCCCTTTCTTGAAGGATCAATATTTTCAAGTCCCCTGTTATTGATCAGAAGAAATACAGGAACCTGCTTTTTCGTACTGTTTGGAGTAAAAAGAGAAAGATGAATTACCAGAGACTTGCTTTCGGTTGAGATTGTGATATCAATCTGTTTAAGGGTTGCTGAACCACCTATTGCTTTCCTGTCAAGATTTACCACTTTGAAACTCTCCTTATAGGATGATTCAGGCACCCTGCCAAAGACATTCTCCCTGAAAAGTTCCAATATTTCGGGACGCCGTTCCGTATTCCAGAGACGGGATGTTGTAACCTTCCTTCCATCGGTCATCATCAGAAGGTCAGGCAGTTTATATGCAGGAACTTTTTCTTCATAGTAATTAATATCAGACCTCTTCTCAGTCAGAGTTTCTATTACTTCTTTTGATGCTTGCCATCCCTCATTTGTTTGTGCAGGTAAATCCGCAGAAATAAAGTTCGTTGCTATTAATGTCATAACTGACAGACAAAAATATCTTCGTAATATGTTCATTTTGATAATTTATAAATTTGTTCTGCGATAAAGGTTCAATTTTCATTATCAAAAGTAAGAATAAAATAAGACTCTTTAAATGCGGTAAACAAAGCATTTCAATGATATACTTATGCTTCAGTCTCCCTCAAAAGCTGAAGCTTACCCTTCATTCATGCCAATTACATTTTTTTAAGATAATACCTGAAACATAATTTGTTATTTTTACAGGTGAAGTTCCGGTCTAAATATAATTTATTGTATCACATTTAATAGTCGAAGATGAAAACAGACATTAAACACATATCAATAGTCTTTTTAATAAGCATTATAACAATTTCATTATCTGGAATACCGGGAACATACAGTAACTATGCCGGACCCTCTGACAGTGTGAATGATTCTTCAATATGTCTCCAGGTCAGCAACGAATTTGTACGTGTTGATTTTATAAATCCTTCCGTATTCAGAATACGGATAAACAACAAAGAAGAGTTTCCTGACGGAGGGATGGTACGTTACGGAATAGTTGATACCAGGTGCCAGCATCATAAAATCAAAAGAAACAATAAAGGAAACAATATTGAGTTTTCGACCGACAACGCAAGGATAGTATTAAATAAGAAAGACGGGAAAATACAACTATTCGGAGCTGATGGCCGTCTGCTTATTCAAAATGATCAATCGCCAAAATCATGTTCAGAACAAGGGTTTGATCTTTCTTTCGGACTTACACCTGATGAAAGGCTTTACGGACTGGGTGATGAAACCAGGGACAGGATTCAGAAAAGGGGACATAAAAACCGTATGGTCGTGATGAATGTTGAGTCGTATGTCCCTATACCATTCATAATGAGTGACCATGGCTGGGGAGTGTTCCTTAACACCACCATGTACCACAGCTTTGATGCCGGCGCCACAGTAAACGACCGGCTGTCATTTAAAGCAGAACACGGTATCATCGACTATTTCATTATTGCCGGAAATTCCATGCCCGATATACTTGATAAATACACCAACATCACCGGTAAACCAATACTCCTTCCAAAATGGGGCTATGGTCTCACATTTATTTGCGACGAACGACAGCTAAGGGCCAGGGATATGTTATATGAAGCATATGAATTCAGACGCCAGGGAATACCATGCGATGTTATTGGGTTGGAACCCGACTGGATGGAAAAGCATTATGACTTTTCATTGGATAAACAATGGAGCAAAGAGCGTTTTGATATACCTTTCTGGCTTAAAGGGAAAGATTACGGAACATTTGATGCAGCATTGAAGAACATGAACTTCAAGCTCAGCTTATGGCTTTGCTGTGATTATGACTTAAGCGAATGGGAAGAGATGCAGTTAAATAACGGGAAAGCAGGAATAAATAATACTATTGAAAGCCGGTCGCTTGAAGAAGACCTGTTCCACGATCCGCATTTTGCACCGGTATATTTTGACAAGCTTCATAAACCAGGTGTACCATGGTTCGAACACCTGAAGAAATTTGTTGACGACGGCGCCTCTGCATTTAAACTTGACGGTTCAAATCAGATAAATTTTCATCCCGATCGTAAATGGAAAAACGGAATGGAAGACTACGAGATGCACAACCTTTACCCGGTAATTTATAACAAGCAGATGAGTCTGGGATTCAGGGAGTACACCGGAAGAAGATCAATGATATATTCATCGGGAGGTTATGCAGGAATACAACGTTACTCAGCAACATGGGCCGGTGACACCGGCGGTGACAAAGGTACACTGATATCTCTTCTGAATCATGGGCTTTCAGGACATTCCAATGTCTGTACAGATATGGAGACTTCCACCAAATCAGGTATTCATTATGGATTCTTTCAGACAATATCAGAGGTATTAGGCTGGCAGATGTACGTTGAACCATGGTTCCTGGGTGAGGAAAAGGCAGCTATGTTCAAGGATTATGCCAATCTGAGATATAAGCTCATTCCTTACATCTACACCATGGCCCACATTGCATCAGAAAAAGCCATGCCTGTAATGCGGGCGATGCCGTTAATGTACCCTTCCGATCCTAAATGTGATAAGTTTGAACACCAGTACATGTTTGGCGATGCATTTCTGGTATCAGCTTTCGACTCCACCGTCTATTTACCTGAAGGAGAATGGATTGACTATTGGACAGGTAAGAAAATGAAAGGTAATCAGGAAATATCTGCTGAATATCCTGAGAACAAGGGAGGTCCTCTCTTCGTCAAAGCCGGAGCTATTATTCCAACTCAGGCTGTAAAAGGAAGTATAGGAACACAGACACCTGAAAACATAATGTGGGAGATATTTCCAAAAGGTGAATCAGCATTCACCTTAATCGAAGATGACGGAGAAAGCTATAGGTACCTGGAAGGAAAGATTGCAAAGACATTACTTGAATGCCGGGAAAGTAGTAATGACATACGTATTATAATACATCCAAGAGTAGGTTTATATGATAAGATGCCACAGAAGAGGACACACAGCATCAACATTTTTTATGAAGGTAAACTGATACCCGAAAATAAAAATATCACTTACTCTTTTGATAAAGCCACCAATATCCTTACCATTAATGATATTCCTGAAACAAATGAAGAAATCAATATCGTGTTATCAAAACAATAAAAAAATGAAAGAAACAAGTCTGCCCCAAAAAAGTGTTAACATGCATCTGTCACTTCTGTTTTTTTGTATTGGAATTCTTATCAATTCTGTTCTTTATGCCGGCGACTCTCCGTCAGCAGGAACAAATCAGATTATGAAAAAGGCCGTTCCTGTCTGGGCTCAGGGACGTGAGAGAGAGATGAATATGACACTTGGCTTCAGAGGAGTATTCAAGGCAGATAAAAATAAAAAGTATACTTTAAAAATAACAGGATCCACACTGTACAGAGTGTACCTGAACGGAGAATATCTGGGCTATGGCCCGGCACGTGCAGCTCATGGATATTTCCGTGTGGATGAGTATGATCTTGCAAAACGGGTTAAAAAAGGTGAAAATATTGTTGCTGTTGAAGTTGCAGGATACAATACCGACACCTATTATACTCTGGATCAGCCCTCCTTCCTACAGGCTGAAGTACAATCGGACGGAAAGGTTTTACTGGCTACCGGTTATGATAACAACTTCGAAATATTCCAACTGAAAGAAAGAGTGCAAAAGGTTGAAAGGTACAGCTATCAACGGGCTTTCACTGAATATTACAGATTAAACAATGGTTATGATCAATGGAAAGCATCACCGGGGGTTCATGTCGAGACTCTAAAACAAGAGAATCTGCCACCTGTAAAACTCTTACCGAGAAACCTTCTCTTACCTGAATTTGATGTTGTGAAACCAGCTTCGGTCTATGCACATGGTACTGTACAATTCATCAAACCTGAAAAATACAAAAGAGACTGGTCACTTGCCGAAATCGGAAAAAAAATTAAAGGATTTCCTGAGGCTGAGCTTGAGGTCATGCCATCGCTGACTGTTCAGGAGATAAAAAGCACCATGTCTGATACTATTGCAAAACCATTCCCTGCCAGTGTTAATATCAATATGGCAAAAGATGAATTCTATACTTTCAACTTTGGGATTAATCTCACCGGTTTTCTTGGAACAAAGGTCAGTTGCACTGAGCCATCAAAGATTCTTTATTATTTTGACGAGATAATGGTTGATGGTGATGTAAATGCAAAAAAAAGGAGCTCTTCTGTAAACAATTATGTTGTATATGAATTGAAGCCGGGCATTTACAATCTTGAATCCTTTGAAGCTTATACCTGTAAATACCTAAAGATTGTTGTAATGGAAGGAAGTTGCAAAATCACTGATGTTTATATGAGGGAATATGCATACCCGGAAACAAAAACGACCTCATTTAATTCCAGCAACGAAAAGCTGAATTCCATATTTGATGCTGCTCGGCAAACCTTCAGACAAAACGCTGTAGATATACTGACAGACTGCCCCTCCAGGGAGAGAGCCGGCTGGCTTTGCGACAGCTACTTTTCTTCTATTATGGAAAGTGATTTCACAGGCCGTATGGATGTATCGCGTAACTTCTATGAGAGCTATGCACTGCCTGAGGTCTTTCCAAACCTTCCCGAAGGAATGATTCCGATGTGTTATCCGGCTGATTACAAAGGTGGTTTTATACCTAACTGGGCTATGTGGTTTATTATTCAGATTAACGATTATGCCAAACGCGGAGGGGATCCGGTACTGGTTGCCAGCCTGAAGCCGCGGATAGAAGGCTTACTGAAATATTTTTCCGGATTTGAGAATAAAGACGGATTACTTGAAGACCTGAAAGGCTGGATATTTGTGGAATGGTCAAAAGCCAACAGTTTTGTCAACGGAGTCAATTATCCTTCAAACATGCTTTATAGTGCAGCTCTTGCCAGTGCTGCAGAATTATATAAAAATGACGGCTGGAGAAAAAAATCAGATCAGGTGCGTCAGGCAATACTGGAACAATCTTTCAACGGATCTTTCTTCGTTGACAATGCTGTAAGAAACAGTGACGGTAAACTTGAGCCGACATCAAATACAACTGAAGTATGTCAGTATTATGCATTTTTCTGTAATATAGCCACTCCTGAATCACACGCTGATCTGTGGAAAAAGTTGACAACCGAATTCGGACCGAACCGTGATGATAAAACAACTTATCCTGATGTCTTCATAGCAAATGCATTTATAGGAAATTACCTGCGCATGGATATCCTATCCAGATATAAACTTAACAACCAGTTATTAAGCGAAATACAGGATTATTTCTATAAAATGGCAGAACTGACAGGAACTCTGTGGGAAAATATGGGATGGCAGGCCAGTTGCAATCATGGTTTTGCTTCATATTTAGGACATGTTCTTTATCGCGATATCCTGGGAATATATAAGATTGACTATATCAATAAAGAAGTAATAATAAGGTTTACCAATATTGATCTGGATGAATGCAATGGTTCAATGCCTGTAAAGGATAGCTCTGTTGAGCTGAAATGGAAAAGGACCGGTAATCAGATCAGGTATTCCGTAAAGGCACCTGATGGTTATAAAGTCAGAATTGAAAATCTCAGCTCTTCAGAGTTAGTGAAATTATAAATATTGAATAAAATCAGTACTTTAATTAAATATAAACACATAATAATCAATACAAAATACACAGATATGAAACGCAGGGAAATCATCAAACAGTTATCAGCAATACCGCTGGCAGGAGGATTCATATCGATGGATCCGTTTTTAACAAGTCCTTTTCATTCAGGAGAAAGTGATCCTACGTCCTATTCAAACTCTATTACTGATGGTACTCTTGTTGCCGGACCAGATATTTACCGTAGCATAGGAGTTGAACCGGTTATCAACTGCCGCGGCACCATAACCGTTATCGGGGGATCGCTGGAATTACCTGAAGTGCGGAAGGCTATGGACTTTGCCGCACAGAATTTCGTTCAGATAGATGAACTGGCAATGGCTGTCGGACAACGTCTGGCAAAAATCACCGGAGCCGAATGGGGAATGGTGTCAGCAGGCTGTTCTGCAGGTCTCAAACATGTAACTGTTGCCTGTGTTACTGACGGAGATCCCGAGAAACTCATCCGTGTTCCCAATCTGGAAGGTTTCGAAAAAACCGAAGTCATAATACCACGATACTCACGTAACCAGTATGACCATGCAATACGTAATGTTGGTGTAAAGATCGTAATGGTCGACACTGCCGAAGAGCTACAGAATGCCATCAACCCCCGCACTGCAATGATCTATCTTCTTTCGGCAAGCCAGGATTATGAGACAGGCCCCCTGTCAATAGAAAATATTTACAAAATTGCCGGTCCCAGGAACATCCCGATACTTGTTGATGCCGCAGCTGAGATCTTCACAATACCCAATGTCCATCTGCAACGCGGAGCAACCATTGTTGCATATAGCGGTGGCAAAGCGATACGCGGACCGCAATGTGCAGGATTGTTGCTTGGACGCAAGGATATCCTCCTGGCAGCATGGCAGGCCAGCGCTCCTCACCATGGAACAGGCCGCGATAATAAACTTGGAAAAGAAGAACATATCGGTATGCTGGCAGCAATTGAAACCTGGACCAAACGTGATCATGCTGCGGAAGAAAAAATGTGGATCTCATGGCTCAATAATATTTCAAAGAGAGTCTCTGATATAAAAAGTGTAAAGACTACCATCCAGGAACCTAAAGGACTGGATAATCGCAGCGCCCTGATGTCTATAACATGGGATCCTGAACAACTGAATATAACTTCTGAAGAAGTTGCTGAAGATTTTGCAAAGAACAAACCACGGATAGCCCTTGGTTGCCGAAGCGACAAAAAAACAGGTACAACGTCCCTTTCAATAAGCGCCTGGATGATGCAACCAGGTGATGATAAAATAGTTGCTGAACGTATCTATGAGATACTTACACGCAAACATCCGAAGAAATCTTCTGCCATGGAAGCACCGGCAGCCAATATTGTTGGTCACTGGGATGTCAGTGTAGGTTACTATACGGGTAAAGGCGACCATAAACTATTCATCGAAAAACAGGATGGCAACTGGATACAGGGAATGTACAAGAGCAGTTTCTCGATGCAGGAGATAGCAGGTACAATAGAGGGAAATCAGATAAAGCTCCTAAGCAATTACAATGCCCCCGGAGATTCAATACCCTTCACCTTTGCAGGAACACTTGCAGGAGAAGAAATTTCAGGAACACTGTATATGGGAGAATATCATTCGGCAAAATTTACAGCTAAACGTTCTGAATATAAGAGGAAACCCGATCAGGTCAGTGTTCCTAATTATGGCCGGAGAAACGGAAATGCATGGTAAAATAGCAAAACTGATTTGTCCTTCATAAGATTTGAAGTAAGTCCAGAGGATGGTTTAACAATTGTTTTGCACCATTTGCAATCAATTCTTCTTTGGTCCTGAATCCCCATAAGGCACCTGCCGGGTATGTTCCGGCATTTACGGAAGTTTTCATATCGGTACCGGTATCACCAATATAAACCACATCCGCCGGCTGAAGTCCAAAAGTCTCACATATCTTAAGGGCACCGGCGGGATTTGGTTTTTT
>DAOQAX010000003.1:0-46991 GCA_035354395.1 Bacteroidales bacterium
TTGAAGCATTTTGGCCATTTGAAGCAGGTTTATCACCAAGTGTTTTGAATGATACAGATTCCCCGTAACCAGTACCTGCACTGTTTGTTGCATATGCCCTGACATAATAGGAGGTATTTGGAGAAAGTTGGGTGATGTTACTGGTAAAAGATAATAACTCGCTGTTTTCCGATGTCTTGTTATTTTCAATTGTCGGGTCATCAGAAGTATCCCAGCAAACACCTCTTGAGATAATTGTCGCACCTCCATCGGCGGTTATTTTGCCTCCAAAAACTGCAGTCGTAGTAGAAATCTCAGTAACAGCAGTCGTTGACAAGGAAGGTGGTACCGGTTTTTCTTCGCAAGAAAAAGTCAAAATGATTGCAAGGATTAATCCAGGAACGTTGAATAGGTTTTTCATAATTAGTTTAAGGTAATGAGAACTTTAAAATCATTTTCATCAATTTACTCTCATCAGTAATCTTGTTGTATTTCTTTATCTGCATGATAATTATTAATTGATATGCTAATTGTTTGGTCTAATAGCCTTAACGCTTACACCATTATATGTCTGCCACAATAGTCCTTTTAACACCATATTTGTACTGCAAACACACTTCCGGGTCTTTTTATATTCGCCTGAATTAACCACCAATTACTCTTCAGATAACGTTGAATTTTGTTACGCCAAGGCCACGTCAGTCACAATGGCGGACACCCTCAACTACACTATAACACCCTCAATATCGTTGGACTAACTCTCACATTTCGGATTAAATATAATCAACTTTATTTAATAAGTCGGAACATTTTGTTTAAGTAATAATAAATTTCGTCTTAAAAATTTAACAGGCAGGATTTGCCACTCTCTGATAGAGTTGCTCTGGCAACTAAGTTCGATTGGTAAAAAAAAGCGTCCCGATTGATCGGGACAGGTTGTGTTTTTTAACACAGGTTAATACCGTCTCTCTTAAGGGCGTATAATTTCATGACTTGTCTGTCTATTCAGGGCATTAAAAAACAGACAATTTGAATTACCGGGTAAGCTATCAATGAATACGGAGTTTTTCATGTACTCCGTTTTGCTTTTTATAGAAAGGTCTTATAATCTTCGTAATTCTTCTGTAACAGTTCAGGAGTATTAAGTCCATAGGGACATTTACTCATGCATTCATTACAATGAAGACAATCTTCAATTTTTTTCATTTTTCCCTGCCATTCTTCTGATAAATAATCTTTCTGCGGAGCACGGCGGAGAACAAGACTCATTCGTGCACACATGCTTATCTCAATTCCGGCAGGACATGGCATACAATAACCGCAACCTCGGCAGAAATCACCTGAAAGTTCTTTCCTGTCGTGTTCAATCTGTACTTTCATCATCCCGGTCAGGACAGGAGGGTTATCATTATAGGACAAAAACTCGTCCAGCTCTTTTTCCCTTTGTATGCCCCAGATGGGAACCACGTGTTTAAACTTTGCAAGATAACCATAAGCCATTGCTGAATCTGTAATCAATCCTCCTGATAAGGCCTTCATGGCAATGAACCCCATGTTTCTGTTGTTGCATGATTCAACAATTTCAACATCACGGTCATTTGACAGGTAGCTGAATGGAAATTGCAAAGTATCATACAGGTCTGACTCTATTGCCTCTTTTGCTACCGCCATCCTATGGTTCGTGATCCCGATAAAGCGTATTTTACCCTGTTTCTTTGCTTCCAGCATTGCATTATAAAGACCCGACTTATCACCAGGCTTTGGACAAAAAGTGGGATTATGGAACTGGTAGATATCTATATAATCTGTCTTCAGAATTTTAAGACTCTCCTCCAGATCTTTCCAAAAATCATCAACATTCTGAGCCGTCGTTTTTGTACTGATAATAATCCTTTCGCGGATAAAAGAAAAGGCAGCTCCCAGCTTCTCTTCGCTGTCAGTATACCATCTTGCCGTGTCGAAATAATTGATGCCATTGTAAAATGCCTTCTGAAGTATATAAACAGCCTCCTTTTTTGCTACACGCTGAATGGGAAGCGCTCCAAATCCGTTTTTGTTTACTTCAATCCCTGTTCTGCCTAATGTTACAGTCTCCATATCTCTAATCCCTCCTGATATTTTCTATTCCTGTTCTTTTTTATTCTCATCATCTCTTGTGCAAATTTTGTAAAATATTTGCTTATAGAAAAAAATCAGGGGAATAATATCTGAAAAACATCCTGATATTAAGATTTATTAAAAAAATGCAAATCCCCTGCCAGCTGATAAAAATGTATTACACCGGCTCATGTAAATCACAATTGATGGCTGCGATTACCAGGTATGCCTTAACCATTTTCGCCATTCGCAGGGAGCCGGCAGAGCAGGAATCCCGTTTATGACCCTGTTTTAAATATGTCTTATCATTTTTGCAGGCGACTCTTAAATCTGGATACTGCAGGTTCCCGGAGATCATAATCGAGGCTGCGATTGCCAGACAGGCATTAAGCCATTTCAGCTATTCGCCTGAGTTAAGGTGATCATCCTGTGCACTTTCTGACTGAAGACAATTTATTCTTCTTTTTATGGTTCAGGGCTGCCTGCTATTTATTAATTTTATCCTGAAATAAAGAAAATATTCAGGATCTCAACGAAGATGATATTGTGCAGCTTCACCTGATCTTAAAAATTAAAATACCTGACTATGAAATCCAACCGTAAAACTTTTATTAAGAATATTGTTTCTGGTGCAGCTACAGTATCCGCAGGTAGTTTATTACCCGGATTCATCATCGGAAATGATATATCAAAAGCAGAAGCAAAAAAGATTTCATCATCTGCCACCACCACTGTTCCGGAGAATATAGCGGGAATGACTCTTCAGGAGCTGAGGGACGATTACAAAGACCGCATTTTTAACCAGTACCTTCCCTTTTGGGACAAAGGCGGATATGATAAAGAACTTGGAGGATTTATGTGCGAACTATACGATGACGGGTCAGTACAGAATGATGAAAAATATATATGGTACCAGGGTCGTGCAATATGGGTTTATTCGTTTCTGTACAATAACCTGGGCAGGGATAAAAAGCACCTGGAAATTGCATCAAAGACGCGCGATTTCATGATAAAAAACATGTACTTAGGTGATGGCAGGTGGCGGGAGTCAGTAAACAGGAAAGGCATCCCTGTTGAAAGTAAAGTTGCTCAGGGTACAAGCAGTGATATTTACGGAGCCATGTTCTCGGCTGCAGGGCTGATTGAACTTTTCAAAGCTACCTCTAACAAAGAGGATCTCGAAATTGCCAAAAAATCAATAATGTCATCCGTTAAAGCCTATGAAAGTCCGAATTATGCAGGCATCACTGTTAACGGAATAAATGAAAAAGGTCTCAGGACACTTGGACACTCCTTTATGATAATATGGGTTCTTAACAATCTTCTCCGGTTTCAGGAAGATGCTCAGCTTGAAGAGTTGCAAAATGAACATATTAATCACATCATTAATGATTTCTGGAATCCGGAATACGGGATCAACAATGAGAACCTTTTTCATGATTACAGCAGGTTGCCTGGTTATGAATCAGTAATGTACACCGGCCACTATCTTGAGACCCTCTGGATACTGTTACAAGAAGCGTTGCGCAAAAAAGATAAACAGCTTTTCAATACTGTTAAAAAACGTATTCGCAGGATAATTGAGATGGGTTGGGATTATGTGTTCGACGGACTTGGAACTGAAAACTACTACGTCTTCGGTTCGAAGGAAAATTGCCAGGGAGCTGAATATGACCTGAAGGTGATGTGGGCCCATACCGAATTGCTGATTTCAACCATGATGGTTCTTGAATATACAGGAGAGACGTGGGCAAAGGAGTGGTATGAACGCGGAAGGGCATATTGCCTGAAAAATATGGCAAATACCGGGAACGGAGTATGGAGACAAGCTGTTGACCGTTTCGGGAAAGATAAGAAGCGTCCTGATATAAGTGTTTTCAGAAAAGACAATTTCCATCAGATACGGTATCAGATGATGAATCTTCTTTCGTTAGAGCGGATGATAAATAATAACTATAAAACAAGTCAGGTATAGCAACACCCGTCAGGATATTTCAGGTTTCAGTTTATCCGGTCATAATACCCTGCTGATGTGATATGATATTATTTCTTTAAGTCAGCGTTGGTGACAGTCAGCGTGTAGATGTTTACTCCTGATTTTCCGAATATCCCGGTCTCCCTGGTGTCATAATCCCATGAATCTCTTTTAAGATAATTCATGTCAATCTCAGTTTTTGGTATGGTATCAGTAAATATTCCCAGACTGTCGCACCAATAATTAATGAAATTTTCCTGTTCATCAAATAGTCCATTGATGGTTTCATATTCCGCAAACATGATTTTCTTATCCGACCTTACTTCTATCCTGTTGATTTTCTGAATGTTGTTTTTTCTGAATACCACATAAAGACTTGAATCGGATTGATTATCTATCCAATACTCATAGCCCCCATCCGGATCGCACGAGGCCAGGAAGATTGCTGATATCGTCAGTAATGCTGCTATAATAAATCTGATCATTTTCATTTCAAGAATCTGTAAAAAACAAAAGTAATCATACAGTGACAACTTTTTCAATAAAAAATAAAATGACTATCGGCAATCATGAGTACAATTTCATAAATCGCTTGAAAATCAATTTATTTACCCCAACCCCAAGGGGAGTAAATTGATTTTCTTCGCTCCCCTTGGGGCCGGGGTAAACGAAGAAAATCAATGAGTTTTTATATGTGACTCGCGATACTCATAAAAAATAAATTCAATTAACCGTACCTGTTTATCTTCAGATTTTGCTGAAAAATTCTATCATAAGTCTGTAATAATCGATGAATTCCGTTAATGGTAATGTTTCGGATTTATCATATATGTCATGATAAGCCTTTATGCCCCCCTGGGTGTAAATATAAAAACAAGGAACTCCTTTCTGATAAAAGGGACAGTGATCACTGTTGCAGGCAGCACCACGGATATCAATCTTTGGCAATAACAATTGTTCCTCATTTATCCTGGTTAAAAGATCAAACTTATCTCTGAAAACGCTACCGTTAACAACTCTTACTCCCTCCTCCCCGGTCCCGGCAAGGTCAAAGTTTACAAGAAACTTAATCTTTTTTAAATCGACGGGAGGATTATCTGCAAATGCCCTGGCTCCAAGAATACCCAGTTCTTCAGCAGAGAGTGCAACAAATACCATTGTATATTCAGGCTTGTTTTTGGAATAATATTTTGCAAGATTCAGTATCATAGCCACACCGCTTGCATTGTCATTTGCCCCGGGGAAATAGGTGTCTTTCCCCATTTTTCCGAGATGATCATAATGTGCCAGAACAACTATCATTGAATCAGGCTTTGAGGTGCCTTTTATCGATCCTATAACATTTTGGGTAGTATAATTCGGAAGGAATTTCGCATCAATAGTCAGTTCTACAGAAGCTACTGAATTTATGTCCAATTCTTTTATCAATGTAATTACGGGACGGGGATTCTGTTTTGAAGAGATCTCCCAGGTTAACTTATCAGATGTATAGATTATTATTCCTTTGATATTCAGTTGTGGATCGTGTTTCAGAAAATTAATGTTTTCATCAGTCTGCTTTGAAACCTCCGGTTTTTCATTCTTTTTATCCCTGCTGTCTATCAGAATGAATGAACCATCAGCATTCTTTATCAATGATTCCAGTTTTGCTTCTGTATCCAGCTGACTTCTTGAAGTTTTAACGATACGGAACTTTCCATTTACCGAAGGAGATGATGATTCTATAATAAAATCCGAACCAGCCACCAGTTCATTTTCATCTATCCTGAAAAAAACTCTTTTCGGGAAGGTGTTTACAGCAATATTAAACTTCTGGTAATACGACTTTTTGGTGACCGGAGTAAGTCCAAGATTCCGGAATTCTGATGAAATGAAATCAGCACTTTTTTTGTCTCCATTCTCAACGTAGCCTCTTCCTTTAAACTCAGGTGATGCCAGTTTTTTAATAATGTTTCCTGCATAATCAAGATCCTGAGAGAAACCTGTAAATTGAACCAAAAGAAGAATAAGAATGAGCCTAAACTTTTGCATAATCAGTATTTTAATCAATGTCGCACTTTGTTGCAAAAGTATACTTTGATTTTAATCCCTGCAAACGGATTTCAAATCACTATCACAATATCATATAATACCGAAGCAGGAATGCCTTTATCAGATGAATCTTGTCACATTAAAGTTCAGGTTTTTTATAAAACCGGCTCGCCGGATTCCTGTTCACAGGAATGATTAAAGAAGATTCTTATTTCGTAACGTTAATATTGATTTTAAGACCTTCCCAATCAGCTATTTTTGGAATTATTGCGTGGAATACGACAGTATCCTGAAGAACTGTAGCCGATTTTACCATATCAACAGTCAGTATGTATTCGTTGTCAGGGCATGACCACTTTAAATCATAGAGAATAGTATCGATAAGGTAATCTGACGATTGCCTGCCAATTATCAAATCAAACCACGAAAAGTTAATTTCAGGATGGCAGGCCCCGGAAACTTTATTGTTATAATCTTCAATGGTTCTTATAAGCGCACAATTATTAGTCAGATCTATTTTCAGGCTACGCATGGTATTGTCGCAACCAAAATCACTTTCAAAGTGATATGGGATCATTTGTTCTACCAAGCATTCATCTTTTTTGATACATGATAAAATAAACATAAAGAACACGCTGATAATTATCACATTTTTCATTTTCGTATGAATTAAAATGTTAAAAACTGCAAACAATTATGAAATAAGCGATTTCAACTTTATAAATGAAGCATCGTCAGTTTTGAAAATCCTGTTTATCTCATGCACAAGATCTTCCAGATCGATACCTGTGCGGTTTGAAAAAATAACTACTGAATATTTTTTTGATGGTACCATAAAAATGATTGTCCGGAATCCACCATTTGAACCGGTGTGATATACAGTTTTATTATCCCCTGATCCTGAAACAAACCAGCCATATCCGTAGGAGAGATTCCTGCCTGAATCAATTGAAAACTGAGCGGACTGAGATTTTTTTATTATATCCTGATTTAATACGTCCCCATTTTGAATTGCCATTATCCATTTAAGATAATCATTGATGGAGGTATAAATTCCTCCATCTCCCATAGTTGAAAAGAATAAGCTTTCACCTGCATCGGAAATTTTAAAACTATCCTTTTCAAATTCATAACCAAGAGCACGTTCAGAAATTTTAAAACCGGGTTTTATTACACCACTGTTATTCATTCTCAAAGGTTTAAAGATTTCTCTCTGAATAAATTCAGGGAACGAGTATCCTGAGACCTTCCCGATAATCAGGGAAAGTAAACAAAAAGCCGTATTGCTGTACTGATATCCCGATCCCGGCTTGAAATAAACAGAATCAACTGATTCTATTGCATTTAATGCATCTTTATCCCAGAATTCTTTGAATAGTCCCTTATCGACATAACCATAGTGATCAACGATTCCTGAGCTGTGTGTCAACAGGTGGCGGATCGTAACCACACCTGCCACTTTTGAGTTAAAATCAGGAAAATATTTATCTATTTTATCATCTAACGATAACTTTTTCTCACCCGCCAGTTTTAAAATACCATATGCAGTGAATTGTTTTGTCATTGAACAGATATTAAAATTTGTTGATGACGTGACTGGCATTTTCGAATCCATATCAGCTATTCCATATCCCTTTTTAAAGACGACTTCCCCGTTTTTTACAATTGCTATTGCTGCACCGGGCTGGTCATTATTGTAAAAAGAAGACATTAAAGAGTCAATACTATTGTTTTCTTTCTGGGGAAAACAGTCTGCTGCCGCCAGTATCAGCAAAAATGATATAATGAAACGTTTCATACAGGTATACGCAGTAGTTTTCGTTATAAAACAGGTCATCATTTTCAGGTATAAAATAATATGTCTAAAGTTAAGGTATTTTATGCAGTTTTATTGGGTTTTTGTTGCCGCCAGCTTTTGCAGAAAAGGCTTGCTCAGTCATTTAACTATATCGTTATATGACCTGGTGTTTTTAAAGACCATGTACTAAATATTATTATCCCTTAAAACCTGACTTTGGTATTTCACTTGGTATTTTTATAGTGAATTTTGCACCACCATTCTGTCTGTTTTCAGCCATTATCGTGCCTTTATGTGCTTCAACAAAACCTTTTGCAATAGATAAACCCAATCCGGTACCTCCGGTTTTTGATCCCTCAACTCTATGAAATTTATCAAATATTCTGGATAATTCCTCTTTTGGCAAACCCTGACCTCTATCCATTACCTGTAAAGTCATGATACCGTTGTCATAAAATGCTTTAACTCTTATATTTGTCAAAGGAGTTGCATATTGTGTCGCATTATAAATCAGATTATACAGAACCTGTTCCATCAATCCGAAATCGATCTTCACAAAAGGCATTTCATCAGGAATAACTACAAGCAGGTTGAATTGTTTTAGTTCATCCTGGAGGCTTTCCGTGACTTTGTTTATCAGGTCGTGAATGTCGCACCAGTCAATTCGCGGGGTTATCCGTCCGCTTTCAAGTCGTGACATGTTCAGTAGGTTTTCGATAAGCCGGTTTAGCCTCCTGGATGCTTTTAATATTTCACGTGAAAGTTCATTACGTATCTCCGGAGAATGTTGAGTTGTAAGCAGAGAGTCGGAGGCGCACATAATTGTTGTTACCGGGATCCGGAGTTCATGTGATATTGAACTAAAAAGGGTCTTGTACAATTTATCTGATTCATCAAGGAATAGCGCTTTCCTTGCCAGATCATCTAAGAAGTCCCGTTCAACTGTATTTGACACCTGTGTAAGAAAGGTATTCCAGAATTCTTCATTTTCGCCATGAAGAGGTCTGTAATGTTTAACAGCTACAACCCCGGGTTTAATTCTATTACCAGGAAGGGGATAAAAAGTAAATCTGTTTGAAGGAAGTGTATCTGTGTATTTTCCTGCTTTTCGCGAATGTTTGAATACCCATTCAGCAACACTCATCTCCTTTTCTGATAGTATTTTTAATTCAGAATCTCTGGCATATTCTGAAAGTTGATTATTTCCATCCTGCAATATAAAAACAGCATCAAGGCCAAAATGTTTCTTAATATCTTTAACTGCAATTTCAATCAATTTCTCCATATTTTCTGCATTGGCGAGTTCTTTTGTAAGCTGATAAAGAGCATTTGTACGCTCTTCACGGTCACGGGTAAGCTTTTCCTGCCGGCGCACCCTGGATGTCAACACACCGTTTACCAATGCAATGATGAAAAACATGCCAAACATTAAGGCATCTTCCGTCTTATTAATATGGATAGTAAATCTGGGAGGGATGAAGAAAAAATCCCAGATGAAAGCGCTCAGGGAAGAGGCCAGTAAAATCGGACCAATTCCCATGAATGTAGCAAGAATTGATACGGCAAAAAGCAATGTAAATGAAACTGATTGATAACCAAGGTATTCTCCAAAGTTAAAACATACAGCAGAACATAGTATAACAATTATTGAGGCTAAAATATATTGTGATATTCCAGAGGTAAAAACCGGGAAAGACAAATGTTTTTTCACATGATGCTTGTCTACGGAAGTATCAGATCCCAAAACATAAACATCTATATTGCCGCTATACCTGATTAGTTTTTGAACGAAGTTACCAAGAATGAAAAATGAATAAAGACTCCTTTGCTGAGGTTTCCCGATAATAATATGTGTAATATTCTCCTTTTGTGCAACCGATAGAGTAGCTTTGACCATATCATCACCTGATTTAGTGATAATTTCAGCTCCAAACTGCCTTGCAAGGTCCAGATTTTTGTTAAGTTGTTCCTTTTGATCTGCATGAAGAGGTTTTGTAGTTTCAATGTATAATGCCGTCAGACTTGCCCCCATTGTATATGAGAAATTTTTTGCCCAGCGAATAAGCCTGGCTGAATGTGGGCTGGGTCCAATAACAGCCAGCAAATGCATGCCCGACTTCCACGGACCGGGTATATGTTTCTGCTGCATATAAATACGCAGTTGTTTATCTACTCTGTCAGCAACAATCCGTAACGACATCTCGCGAAGGGCTGTGATATTCCCTTTTCTGAAGAAATTCTGCAACGCTTCTTTTGAACGTTCAGGAGCATAAACTTTACCCTCGGCAAACCTTTCGAGAAGTTCTTCGGGAGTTATGTCCACCAATTCAACCTCATCAGCAGTTTCAAATATTTCATCAGGTATAGTCTCCCTGACTGTGATCCCTGTTATTTGTGCCACGGTATCACTACGGCTTTCAAGATGCTGAACATTAACAGTAGTAAATACATTAATCCCATTATCAAGAATTTCCTGTACATCCTGATATCGCTTGCTATGCCGGCTTCCAGTGACGTTAGAATGAGCCAGCTCATCCACCAACACTATTTTTGGTTTACGTTTCAGGATACCATCAAGATCCATTTCCTGAAGAGTTTTTCCCTTATACTCAATAAATTTTCTTTGAACCTGTTCCAGGCCTTCAATCAGGGCAAGTGTTTCCTTCCTGTTATGAGATTCAACGTAACCTATAACAATATCAATACCTTTTTCTTTATCGGCCAGTGCAGTGCGGAGCATTGAGTATGTTTTTCCAACACCGGCACACATACCAAAAAAGATCTTTAGTTTTCCTCTTTTCTTTTGTTCTTCTTCCTTTATTATTGAAGCAAGAATTTCATCAGGATCAGGTCGGTTATCATGCAGATCATTCATTTTATTTTATCAAGACTTAGGTTTAAAAGAAGAACATTGATTCGTTCCTGCCCAAGCATATGAAGCTGAGGTTCTTCAGTCAGATTCTTAATAAGATTGATAAGTTCTTCCTGCTGGGCTTCAGTGAGAGAGCGAAATTTCACAATCCTGCCGACCTGTAAAAGGGCAGCTTCAGGTGAAATATGGGGATCAAGGCCACTGGCAGATGCAAAAAGCATTTCAGATGGAACTACTGTATTGGAATCTAATTGATTAAAAGCAATAAACCGGTTCTTTCGTTCTGCAACAAGATTTTTAAGCCTGATATTTGTAAGGCCATAATTTGATCCACCGGAAGGCAATGGATTATAGAAAATAGCAGATGGTCTGGAAGAGAAGTATGCTTTAGAGTCAAACTGCTGGCCGATGAGTTGACTTCCAATTGTTTTATTATCAGAAATAATCAGACTGCCGTTTGCTTTTTCAGGAAATAAAACCTGCGCAATCCCGGTAACCAGAAGAGGGTATAGTATTCCTGTCAGAATAGTAAAAAACAGAAATATTTTAATTGATACAATAAGAGTTTTCATTGATTACAAATTTACATATTGATAAGAATATCAATGAGTTTTATCCCGATAAAAGGAGCAATAATACCCCCCAGGCCAAAAAAAAGGAGGTTTCGGGTTAAAGCAATATTTGCTGAAACCGGTTTATAGCGAACACCTTTTAAAGCCAGAGGAACCAAAAGAATAATAATAATTGCGTTGAATATTACAGCACTAAGAATAGCACTTTGAGGCGACCCAAGATTCATAATATTTAAAACGGAAAGAGGTCCAACACCATATTTTCCGGGATAAAGTGATATTGCAATAGCTGGAATAATAGCAAAATATTTAGCTACATCGTTGGCAATACTAAAGGTAGTAAGTGATCCCCGGGTCATGAGCAATTGTTTTCCTACTTCCACAACTTCAATTAATTTTGTCGGGTTACTGTCGAGGTCGACCATGTTTCCGGCTTCACGCGCTGCCTGTGTCCCGGAATTCATTGCAATACCAATATCTGCCTGTGCAAGTGCAGGAGCATCATTGGTACCATCTCCTATCATGCCTACTAAGTGGCCATTGGCCTGTTCTTCACGTATTCTTCGCAATTTATCCTCAGGTTTTGCTTCAGCCATAAAGTCGTCAACTCCTGCTTCGGCAGCAATGGCTGTGGCAGTCAATGGATTATCGCCAGTAATCATAACTGTTCTGATACCCATTTTACGTAATTCGGCAAATCGCTGTTTAATGCCACCTTTTACTATATCTTTAAGGTGAATGACTCCAAGTACCCTGTTATCTTCTGCTACTACCAATGGGGTGGCTCCCTGTCTGGATAGTTCGGAAACAATATTCAGAACATTTTGTGGAAAAAAGCCATTGCTGTTTTGTACAAAAGTCCGGATTGCTTCCAATGAGCCTTTTCGAATGTGACGATAAGTACCATCCTCCTTTTTCAAATCAACACCACTCATTCTGGATTGGGCTGTAAATGGAATAAAATTTGCATTAAGGATATTAATTTCCCGTCCCCGTATATCAAATTCTTCTTTAGCAAGTATAACAATTGAGCGACCTTCAGGTGTTTCATCAGACAAAGAGGAAAGCTGTGCAGCATCGGCAAGTTCCATAATTGAAACTCCATCTGCTGGTATAAAACCGGTTGCCATACGATTACCAAGAGTAATAGTGCCTGTTTTATCAAGTAAGAGCACATCTACATCCCCGGCAGCTTCAATAGCACGGCCACTTGTGGCAATTACATTGCGCTGTAAAAGTCTGTCCATACCACTTATTCCGATTGCATTTAACAAACCGCCGATTGTCGTTGGAATAAGGCACACCAATAAAGAAATCAACACAGGAATTGTTAAGTTCTGTGATGGAGGGAGCCCTGAAGCAGAAATAGCATATCCAAAAAAAGCAGGAAGTGTAATAACTGCCAGCAGAAATATTATTGACAAACCAGAGAGGAGAATTGAAAGAGCTATTTCATTCGGAGTTTTCTGACGTTTTGCGCCTTCAACAAGTGAAATCATACGGTCAATAAATGTGTTCCCCTGTTCGGATGTGATCCTTATTAAAATCCTGTCGCTGATTACTTTGGTTCCACCTGTAACTGCCGACCGATCACCCCCGCTTTCACGTATTACAGGGGCCGATTCACCAGTAATTGCTGATTCGTCTACACTTGCTATTCCTTCAATAACATCACCGTCAGATGGGATTATATCACCTGATTCGCAAATAACAACATCACCTTTTTTAAGTTCTGTCGCCAATGCCGATACTTCCTGATCATTTACTATTTTCCTGGCTTTGGTTTGAGTACGGTTTTTGCGTAAGCTTTCTGCCTGTGCTTTTCCCCTGCCTTCTGCAATGGCTTCTGAGAAATTGGCAAACAATACTGTAACCCAAAGCCAGATAGCTATCTGAAGATTGAAAGATGAAAAGTTTCCTGCCAAAATTCCTTCAAACAGTATGATTGTTGTAAGTACTGAACCTATTGCTACAATGAAAATAACCGGATTCTTAACAAGCAAAAAAGGGTTTAGCTTTATTATACTGCTTTTTGCAGCCTGTAAAAGTATTTTTCTGTTGAACAGAACTGTATTTTGTTTTGCTCCCATATAAATTAAAATTAAAAAGCCACTCCATTTTTCAAAAGCAGATTTTCAATAAAGGGGCCTATCGATAATGCCGGAAAGAAAGTCAAACCTCCAATAATCAGGATAACACCTGTTAATAGGAAAATGAACAACCAATTGTCGGTACGGAAAGTACCTGCTGACAGGGGAGTGATTTTTTTACCGGCCAGGTTTCCTGCAATTGCAAGGACAGGAATAATATATCCGAACCGGCCAATAAGCATCCCAATACCAAGAGTCAGATTGTAGAATACTGTGTTGGCATTTAATCCGGCAAAAGCGCTACCATTGTTGCCTGCGGCTGAACTAAAAGCATACAGAATTTCGGAAAAACCATGAGGCCCTGAGTTGTTAAGGCCAGATAACCCCTCATTACTTACTGAGGCCCATGCAGTGAAAAGCAATATTACAAAGCTTGTTGAAAGAATAGCAATTATTGCCATCTGTACCTCAAAAGCTTCAATTTTTTTCCCCATATATTCAGGTGTCCGTCCAACCATAAGTCCGGCAATAAATACCGTAAGGATTATAAATATTATCATGCCATATAATCCTGCACCTACTCCTCCAAAAATAATTTCTCCCAACATAATGTTTATCATGGCTATCATACCAGAAACAGGTGAAAGACTGTCGTGCATTGCATTTACCGAACCATTCGAGGCTGCAGACGTAACTGTAGACCAGAGAACACTGTTCGTTATCCCGAAACGTGTTTCCTTGCCTTCCATAAGTGATAAATGGCCGAATATAGCATCAGGTGAATATTCTGATTTTAATGAAATTGTCAGCCCGGCAACAAGGAGAATAAACATGACTGAAAAAACAATCCACCCCTGACGTGTTGATCCGACCATTTTACCATAGGTAAAAGTTAAAGCAGCCGGAATTAGCAATATTGCCAACATCTCGAGAAAATTACTGAATGGGGTTGGATTCTCAAATGGATGTGAGCTATTTGAATTAAAGAATCCGCCGCCGTTTGTACCAAGTTGTTTAATAGCAATCTGTGAAGCAGCCGGCCCCATGGGAATTATCTGCTCTGAACCCTGCAACGTATGAACTGTTTCATATGAATTAAAGTTCTGGATCACACCCTGACCCACCAATACGACTGCAAACAGAATTGACAGCGGTAAAAGCACATACAAGACAGACCGTGTAATGTCTGACCAGAAATTACCAATTTTTTCTGTGGCTTTTCGTGTCAACCCTCTTATAAGTGCCAGTAATACAGCTATTCCTGTTGCTGCACTTAAGAAGTTCTGAACCGTTAAGCCAATCATTTGAATAAAATAGCATAGAGTTGTTTCCCCGGCATACCCCTGCCAATTAGTGTTAGTCATAAAACTAACCGATGTATTAAACGCTGAGTGCCATGAAACATCAGGCAGGTTTGAGGTATTCATTGGTAAATATGCCTGAAACTGTTGTATGAGAAACAAGAATACGAAGCCAATCAGATTAAACAGGAGTAAATTAATTGAGTATGATTTCCAGTCACTATCTTCATCAGGATTTACTTTGATGATTTTATAGGTAAACTTTTCAAGCCATCCTAAAACAGGTGAAAGAAAATGTCTGTTCCCTGTAAATACCTTACTCATGTAATTACCCAAAACAGGAGTTATCCCAATCAGTAAGGCAAAAAATAAAATGACTTGTATCAGATCCTGTGCTGTCATTGTCTGTCCTTAGCTTTTGTTGTGTTCTTCCGGATCTTTGAAATATTTGTCAAATCTGACAATATGGGAAAACAACTTTCCAAGTCCAAAAAGAAGGACTAAGCCACTTAAAAACACCAATATCAATAATAAACATCCCATGGTTGCAAGCTTCTTAGAATCTTTCTGGTTTAATGAGTGTGTAAATAAGGTATCCTAAAACAAACACGGAGATTATTGCTCCGGGAAAATAGTTTATGTGCATACTCCCGCCTAAAGATTCTGTTGTCAACATAATTATTATCGCATTCATACATCACGTTTTTATTGCGATACAAAATTGCAACGGAATCTATAAGGATTTTATAAGAACCAGCTATCAGAGTATAAAGACTTAATAAAGATGACGCAACGTGTTGAGGGTTCAACCTTTTTTTGTTGCATGACACGGGCCACAATCTGGAAGGAACAGATCAGGTAAAAAGTACGGTGGAGAAGAAAGCCTGGTTGTCTTGATGCTATAGATACACAAATTGAGAATGATTGAAGCTTATTAGATATTGTTTTACCTGGACAAAGACTGTCTCAAAAGCCCTGCATTACCCCCAACCCCCTAAAGGGGGCTTTGTAAGAGACTGGTATTCAATAAGTCTTCATTAAGCCAGCACTGACCGAAGCGTCAGTGGGATTCAGGGATAAACAATGATTAACACCTTTTAAGACAGCCTTTAAAGCCTTTACAGCTCTAAAGCCTCTAAATCATTACGGCCTTCTAAACAAGTTTCTTGTACTTTATTCTGACCGGAGTGGTGTCGGCGACTCTGTTTTTATAATTTTCTTCGTAGTCGGAGTAGTTTCCTTCGAACCATACTACCTTTGAATTCCCTTCAAAGGCCAGCATATGCGTGGTGATCCTGTCGAGGAACCATCTGTCGTGTGATATTACGACGGCACATCCTGCAAAATTCTCAAGTCCTTCTTCGAGTGCCCTGAGGGTATTTACATCAATATCATTGGTCGGTTCATCAAGCAGCAGAACATTTGCCCCGGATTTAAGCGTAAGAGCGAGATGGAGGCGATTTCTCTCCCCTCCTGACAGCACCCCACACTTCTTCTCCTGATCGGCTCCTGTGAAGTTAAAACGGGATACATAGGCCCTTGCGTTCACAAGCCTGTTACCAACCATGACATCATTCTGGCCATTAGAGATGACTTCATATACAGTTTTGGCAGGATCAATTGCAGAATGTGACTGATCGACATATCCCAGAGAAACAGTTTCTCCTATTGAGAAGGTTCCTTTTGTTGCCATCTCCTGACCCATTATCATCCGGAAGAGAGTTGTCTTTCCGGCACCGTTAGCTCCAATAACGCCAACTATACCATTTGGGGGAAGACTGAAATCAAGATCCTCAAAAAGTAATTTATCGCCATACGATTTTGCTACCCCTTTGGCCTCAATAACCTTATCTCCAAGTCGTGGGCCGTTGGGTATAAATATCTCGAGCTTTTCTTCTTTCTGTTTTACATCCTGATTAAGAAGGTTTTCATAGGCCCCTAGTCGGGCTTTACCTTTTGCATGTCGTGCTTTGGGTGACATCCTTACCCATTCAAGTTCCCTTTCGAGTATTTTTCTTCTCTTGACATTTCCTTTTTCTTCTATCTCAAGCCGTTTTGTTTTCTGCTCAAGCCATGAAGAGTAGTTGCCTTTCCATGGAATACCTTCACCCCGGTCGAGCTCAAGGATCCACCCTGCCACATTATCAAGGAAATACCTGTCGTGAGTGATACAGATGACCGTCCCATGATATTGTCTGAGTGTTGTTTCGAGCCATTGGACTGATTCTGCATCGAGGTGGTTTGTGGGCTCATCAAGAAGAAGTATATCTGGTTGCTGGAGCAGCAGACGGCATAAAGCTACCCTTCTTCGTTCTCCCCCTGACAAGACGTTTACTTTTTCATTGCTATCGGGACACCGCAGGGCATCCATTGCCCTTTCCAGTTTATGCTCAATGTTCCATCCGTCGTGATAATCAATCTTTTCCTGAAGTACAGCCTGCCGGTCCATCAGTTGCTGCATCTTGTCGGGATTCTCATAGACCTCTGGTTCTCCAAAGCTGTTGTTTATTTTTTCATACTCCTTTATGATCTCCATAGTCTCTTTCACACCTTCCTCAACGATTTCCCTGACAGTGCGGGTCTCATCAAGCAGCGGCTCCTGCGGGAGAAGTCCAACAGAGTATCCCGGAAGAAACGTGACTTCCCCCTGATATTCTTTTTCAATACCTGCAATGATCCTGAGAAGAGTTGACTTACCGGCTCCGTTCAAACCTATTATTCCGATTTTGGCGCCCAGGAAAAAGGAAAGAGAGATATCCTTCAGTACCTGCCTGTGAGGAGGGAATGTCTTTCCCACCTTGTACATCGAAAAAATTATCTTATTGTCATCGGCCATGGCATGCAAGTTTTAATCAAGAAAACTTAGCAAAAATAAATCAATTTATGATCAGATACGTTTAAAAATATTTTTTTCTGTGAAGCATTAATTAAGGGACCTCAGGGTAGAAGAAAGGGTTGATAAAGAGGCTGTCTCAAAAGGTTTTTATTCTTGTCTACCCCTAAATCCCACTGACGCTTCGGTCAGTGCTGGCCTAAAGGGGACTTATTGAATACCAGTCCATTACAAAGCCCCCTTTAGGGGGTTGGGGGTAAGGAAGGGCTTTTGAGACAGCTTCATCACGTTATGTTCAGATGCTTAACCTTTTTCAAATAGTCTGATGGTTTCATCCTGCAAAAGAACCCAGAGAGAATAAACCCCTTTCAGTGTTCCGAGTGGAATGTTCAGGCATCCTAAAGCAGCAACAACAATTACCACATACCTGGCCCATGACTGAAAGTATAAAAGGCCCACTCCGCCAATAAGATCCAGCGATGCGATTAATGCGATAAATAAAGGGATAAAACTTACAATCTTCAGCACCAGATCCGGTAACTCTTCATTTTCAACAAACCCCCTGGCAAAGTTAAGAGCAAAAAAGCCAATGATTCCTATTGCCATACCTATAACTCCGAAGCCTATATGTATTGCTCCAACTACTTTTACATGTTTTCTCATTGTTGAATTTTCCATGGCGATTAAATTTTATTCAATTTAAAATATTTTAATTCCTGATAAATGACATCTGTTTTTGTAAAATGATGCATCTCTTTCTGATATTTAATTCAGGCAACCTTTTTTACCTAAATATACTCTATAAGAAAAGATTTTATAATTTTGACATAAAACAACAAAATATGAAAAGAGTACTTCTGTTCGGGGCATCATTTATCTTTATGGCATGTACTGTAACCTCCTGCGAATCTCTCGGCGATTGTAAGACCTGTAAACAGGTTTACTATCTCAACAACGCGGTGGACCATGAAGGATCAGAGGCCGAATATTGCGGAACGGAACTTTCCACCATCGAAAAAACCGGTACTATCACCGTTGGTGAATACAAGGCAAAATGGGAATGCAGGTAATCAATACCTCACTCCAATCATCGCCACATCATCTACCTGTGGATTGTCTCCGCGCCATTCCTCGAATATTTCGTTAAGCTTTTCTCCCTGTTGGATCATAGGTTTTCCTGACATTGCCACAAGTGTCTCCTTCAGCTGCATCGACATGAATTTCTTTTGTTTTGGTCCGCCAAACTGATCACAATAGCCATCTGTGAAGATATAAAAAGTGTCCCCCTTCTGCAGTTCTATTCTCTGAAGAGTGAAAGGTTCCATCTTATAGTGAATTGCCACAGGCATCTTATCGGCCCTGTAATGAATCAGTTCTCCTCCCCTGACCAGGTAGAGAGGGTTATTAGCTCCGGAATACCAAAGAAGGTTATTATCAAAATCAATCAGGCAGACAGAAATGTCCATGCCGTCCTTAATGCTTTCCTCGTCGGCAACCTGACCTAACGATTTGATTATCCCCTGGCGCAGATTTTCGACTATCTGGTCGGGCATTATTATGTGCTTTCCCGAAACTATTTCGTTAAGCATGGTGATACCGAGCATACTCATGAATGCCCCTGGCACCCCGTGACCTGTACAGTCGGCACAGATAATGATCTGCATATTACCCTGTGAGCTTACCCAGTAGAAATCGCCGCTTACTATGGCGAGGGGTTTATAGAGGACAAAGTGTTCGAGCTTATCGCTGAAGAGTTCAAGTGAAGGTATAAGAGCTGCCTGAATCCTTTTTGCGTATATTATACTATCGGTGATATGCTTCTTCTGATATGCTATCTGGTCCCTCTGAGCTGCTGCAAGATCCCGCTGTTTTTCAATTTCATCCTTTTGTAATGATATTGTTCTGTTCTTTTCTTCAAGCCTGATATTTGCTTCTTTCTTGACTTTATAGCTTCTGTAGATAAAATATCCGAGCACACTGACAAGCACAAGTGCAAGCAGGACAAAAAATAAAATAAGTTTCTGTTTCTCCAGTGTTGCCAACTGTATTTTAATCCGGTCCTCCTGTTCATTTATTTTCTTAAGCTGTTCATCAATGCTTGCCATCTGGCGTCCAATCTTTTCTTTCTGGCTTGTGAGAGTATCTTTCTGAACCATTACCTCTTTCTGCTGAACCAGAATGGTCTCTTTCTGCTTTAGTATTTCTCCTTTCTGATCAGTAATCAACAGCAGCTGCCTGTTAAGTGTCTTCTGTTTTTCAGTGAGGGTCTTTTCTTTTGCAGTGATTTCACTGTCAAGACTATCAAGAAGTGCTTTCTGTCTGAGTATCTCTTCTTTCTGATGTTCTATCTCTTCCTGTTGCTTTTTTACAGTCTCTTTCTGAACCTGAAGATCAGCATCTGTAATTACAAAAAGATTTTCCCAATCCTCTTTAGTTTTTATGGCCAGACCGAGAAAGAGCTGATTCACCGACATTCCGTTTTTCTTTATAAGATCATCGTTGGCTTCAAATCTGGGCTTTCCGTTTACAAACACAAAATTTATCATCGATTGCCTGAATTCGTAACCTTCGGTGATAAGCATTGTCTGATGTCCTTCCAGTTTTTCTTTCACCTTGTTAAGGCTGAATCCGCTGTTTTTATTTACATATAATATCTGTGTGTGAAGGATTTTATCCTCATCCCTGAAAATTACCAGTTCTACAGGCTTTCCCTGGATCGTTTTACGTGTTTTTGCAAGATTTCCCATCTCCCAGAACAACTCGGAAGTCTTATCAAGGATTCCTATCCTGAAAACCGCTGAATCGGCAAAACCCGGACCATAATCAATATATTTTGCCATGTCGAAGATATAAACGGCTCTTGTTGAATTATCAAATCCCTCTATGCTGAAAGCATTAATGTTTATGAGAAAAATAAGTAGCGTTGAAAGAATAAGATTTCTGGTAGGTAGAACTTGTTTTGGCATGAGTATACAAGGTTTATATACACGAATTTGCATAAATTTATTAAGGAAAACAAATATCTTATTCACCAATTCTTATTACAATTGTTGATAAATTGTTAATAACTGGGAAAATTACCCTATCCCCGATCTTGTTCTTATCGTAAATTTATCATGTTTTTTAAGTTTTATACATGGTTCTGAATATCAACAACATATCTTTGACAGGCAAAAATATTATTATTGTTGAAGATGATGTATCATCAATAAAGTATTATGAAACCCTTTTTTACAACACCGGGGCTAATGTTAAGGTCTTCCGTACAGGAAAAGAGTTTGTTGATTTTTTGAATGAAGGGAAAAGCCGGATTGATTTTATTTTCATGGATTTTCTGATCCCCATCATTAACGGGATAGACTGTATTAGGATCTTTCGTAAAGAGAACAAAAATACACCGCTGGTGCTGGTTACTGCCTACTCCTCAGAGCAGGCAAAAACAGAAGCATATATTGCAGGATGCACTGAATATGTTCTTAAACCAATTTACCCCGAGAAGGTATTTTTCCTTATTGAAAAATACCTTCTGTCAGAGACTCCAGCTTTTAAATTCTAGTTATTTATTTTAACTTGTTTCCCGGGTTAATTATCTTTATGTATTCTGTATAATACTCTTCGAGTTTCTTGTTTATCTCATCCGCCATTTCAGTTTTCCCGTTTTCAGCACAGGCTTTTCCCACACGTGAAGGATATTGAATTGCCGTCTGAATCTCATACTCAGCCGAATTTACAATAGCCGGATTCTGTTTAAGAAAATAATCAAGTCGTTTGTAATAGTAATCACAATAGTCATTTGTCATTTTCACTGCTTTTTCGGTGCTTCCGGCTAAGAAATACGATTCAATGATATCGGCCATATAAGGATCATATGAAACATTGTCAAGAGGCAGGGCAGCCATGCAAAAATCAAGAACTTCTTTTGCTTTTTCATTTTTGCCTTCCGCAACCAGAGCCTTTGCTAGTCTTGCATAATTGAGACGGGCCTTAATAACCATAATAGTTCTCTTGTGGTTATAGTCTATATTCACATTCTTGTTGTTGGCGCCGCCCCATACAAATTTTTTAACCATATTATCGTACAGGATATCGGTGTCGATCCTTCCATATTCCAGCCAGCTCTTGTTCTGCGATTTAATCGGGACCAGCCGGTAGGTTAATCCCTCAAGCTGAAAATATTCTTCCAGCCCCAGCGCATCATTATGATAACCAGTAACAAAATAAACAGGACGTTCCCAGTTATTATGTGCAAGTATATCTAATACAATGAGCTGACTCTTGAGGATTGAGTTACCTTTCAGCTTAATGTCGATATATGGTACAATCTTGTCGGCATCTTCTGGTTTAACAGTTCCTGATGCAATAACTTTTGCAGCGTCAACAGGGATTCTTATTGTTCTGGATGGAATTATATCGAGTATCTCATTTGATGAGACCTGAACTTTGGTCCCTTTGTTATCGCTTTTCACCCAGTCAATTACTGTAGCAATATCGACCGGATCCTTTGTTTTTTCTACAATAAAAACCTGATTATTAATACCGTCATAATACTTGTTAGCCGGTAAGGTGACAGGCAGAGGATCGGATTGGTAGGTCTTGCTCTTCATCTGGTTGATATACCAATCGGTGTTAAGAAGCATCAGGTTGCAGACCCTGACATCCGTTCTTTTTCCTTCTACTTCCTGGGCATACCATAAAGGGAATGTGTCATTATCGCCATTTGAAAAAAGAATCGCATCCTTAGCACACGAATTAAGGTAATCGAATGCTACATCTCTGGTCAGATAACGGCCCGACCTGTCATGGTCATCCCAGTTCTCTGATCCCATAACCACAGGAACCGCAAGAAAACAGAGCAGTCCTGCTGCAATGGCTGAAGTTTTTTCGTTGGCAAGCCTGGAAAGAGCTTCAAACAAAGCCAGCACTCCCAAGCCAATCCAGACTGCAAAAAAGTAGAATGACCCGGCATAAGCGTAATCCCTCTCTCTTGGTTGATTCGGGTATTGGTTAAGATAGAAAACAATTGCTATTCCGGTCATTATAAAAAGAAGCATGACAATCCCCCAATTCTTGTTATCGCGGTTGAAATGGTAAAAGAGTCCGATCATCCCAAGAATAAACGGTAAAAGATAATACTTGTTCCTTGATGTGTCAGTTTTCATGTCGCCCGGCAGATCAGAGGTTCCTACTCTTGGTTCATCAAGGAAGTTAATTCCCGAAATCCAGTTTCCGTTGACTGCCCCTCCTGATCCCTGTGTATCATTTTGTTTTCCTGAAAAATTCCACATGAAATATCTGAAATACATATAACCGAACTGGTAAGAAAACATAAACCTCAGATTTTCACCAAACGTCGGTTTTCTGACAACAGACTTCTCTCCCGACTGATCAGTAACCTGAACAGGAGTTCCCTTTATAGCACCCCATTGTTTGTAAAGCTCAACATGATCACTCTGATCACTCCACATCCTTGGGAAGAAGGTGATAAACCGCTCATCATACTCACGTTCAAGATCATAACCTGTCACTTTATATTTTCCATTTTCGAGAACATATTTTGGTTTCCCATCTTTGTAACCTGTAACAGGGGCATTGAAATATGCTCCTCTGAACAATGGTCGCTGACCATACTGTTCACGGTTAAGAAAATAGAGAAGACTAAAAGGATTCGAAGGATTGTTCTCATTGAGAGGAGTTCCAGCGGAAGATCTTATAACTATAATGGCAACTGATGAATACCCTATAAGTATCACCATTATTGCAGTAAGGGCAGTATTGAGTGTTGTTCTGCTGTTCTTTGAGAGATACCATACGATGCCCGCTATTACCAGAAGTACAATTACATTAAACACCCCCGATCCTGAAACCACCCATATACCGGTAAAGAAAAGAGCTGCTATTGAAAAAGCTGCATTTTTCTTAATATCTGACGATAAAAGTGAGAATCTGATTGCCATTGCAATCAGCACGGACATAAGGATAACATGAACGATCATTCCGCTATTGACCGGAAGGCCAAGAGTGTTAACAAAGAAATAGTCGAACTTTGACGAAATAGTAACAACCCCCGGAATTATTCCATATAACAACAGGGCCAGAAGTACCATAGAAGTGACTAATGAAATGCCCAATCCCTTCCATGAAAATTCAAATTTCCTGAAATAATAAACCAATACTATGGCAGGTAATGTCAGAAGGTTAAGCAGGTGAACACCTATTGATAATCCCATCAGAAAGGCTATCAGGATGATCCACCTGTCGGCATATTTTTCTTCAGCAACATTTTCCCACTTAAGGATTGCCCAGAAAACCACGGCAGTAAAAAATGACGATGATGCGTATACCTCACCTTCAACTGCAGAGAACCAGAAAGAATCAGAGAAAGTATACGATAATGCGCCAACAATACCTGCAGCCATAACTGCAATGATCCTGCCGGTGCTATCCTGTTTCTCACCTTTGAGAATAATTTTCCTGGCCAGATGAGTGATGGTCCAGAAAAGGAAAAGTATAGAGAATGCACTTGCCAGCGCTGACATGGCGTTGACCATTGAAGCCACCCTCGCTACATTGCCACCGGCAAAAAGAGTAAAGAAGCGGGCCATGATCATAAACACAGGGTTTCCGGGAGGATGACCCACTTCAAGCTTAAATCCTGTAGCTATGTACTCACCACAGTCCCAAAGGCTTGCTGTGGGTTCAATTGTCATCAGATAAGTAACGGCAGCTGCAACAAAAACAGACCATCCTGTTATGTTGTTAATCCTTGTATATTTTTTCATTCTTTAATAAAATTTCTAAAGGAAATCATCCTAAAGATCAGATGACGAAAATAGTGCTTTTTTTCATAATACAGCTATAAGTGTGATCCTCACTAAATTTACTACTTTTGAATAAAGAATCCTTTGATGAGATTTTGGATAATTCTTTTATTCACAATTTTGTTACTGCATGTACAACTTGTTTCTGGGCAGTATTATGAAACAGGACAGGATCCTGCTTCACTTAAATGGAAACAGATAAAAACCGGAAGGTTCACTGTTATTTACCCTGAAAACTACGATTCAACGGGGATCTCTTATGCAAGGGAACTTAATAAAGCTTATTCAGAAATAATTTCTATCTATCCCGAAAAGAAGTTTAAGATACCTGTAATTATTCACAGCTATACTGTTAAATCAAACGGTTATGTAGCCTGGGCCCCTCACCGTATGGAACTGTATCCTGCTCCCGAGCAAAATACAATACCTCTCGACCAGGTGAAACTGCTGACTATACATGAGTTGACTCATGTTTTTCAGATGGAATCGCTGAACAAGAAATTTTCAAAAGGCATGTCATTTGTTTTCGGTGAACAGTTCCCCGGGGCTATGGCATCACTGCTGCCTCTGTGGTTCCTGGAAGGTGATGCAGTATTTGCCGAATCGGCATTAACAGAAGCCGGAAGAGGGCGTTACCCTTCATTTCAGAAACAACTGAAAGCTATTGCAGTTGAGCACGATATGTACAAGTATGACAAAATTTTTAACGGATCTTTTAAAGATTTTGTTCCCAATCATTACGAATCGGGTTTTCAGATGGTTGCATGGTCGAGAACAAAATATGATCCTCAAATATGGAACAGAGTGCTGGACTACACTTCGCGAGAACCATTTACCCTCAACCCTGTCAATATAAGCCTTTCCAAAACAGCAGGTCTGAAAAAGAAGACACTTTTCAGAGAGACTTTCGACACCCTTGGAACAATATGGAAAAATGAAGTCACAGAAAACAGATGTCCTGTATACGAGACCATTAACCAGGAGAAAAAAGGAAAATATATAAATTATTACTCCCCGGTGTTTGCAGGAAACGACAGCATTATTGCCGTTAAAACATCATTACAGGATCCTCCTGAATTTGTAATGATTAACATGCTGGATAAATCGGAAAAAAGGATACATGTTCCAGGATCAATGTCGCCTTATGCCATCTCATATGGGAGAGGCAATCTGGTATGGGTTGAATTTGAGACGGATCCAAGATGGGAAAACCGAAGTTATTCGGTCATCAGAGTAATGGATATCAATAGTGGGAAGGTCAGAAAAATTACACGGAAATCAAGATATCTGGCAGCATCTGTCTCACCCGGCGGAAGAAAAATTGCTGCAATTGAGAATAGTGCCGGAAACATTAACCGGCTTGTAATCATCAATGCCGTGAATGGTGAAGTAATGCAATCCGTGAATGCCCCTGAAAATGTCTGGCTTCAACGTCCCGGATGGTCATATGATGGACAGAAAATCACATTTATCACACTTACAAAAACAGGTGAGGGTATTATGTCGTTCGCGCCGGCAACAGACAAATGGGATACTCTCATTGAACCAGGTAATGAAGATCTGCAGATTTCTTTTATCAGAAATGATTCCCTCTTTTTTATCAGCTCCTGTTCCGGCACCGACAACGTTTATCTGAAGACACCTGACAACAAGCTCATGAAAATGACCAGATCCCGTTTCGGAGCAAATGACCTCTGTGTTAACAGCAAAGATGTTTACTTCGTTGATTACAGTTCATCAGGGAACAGCATCTGCCGCACAACGATTTCTGATGCTGACACATACATCCCTGAAGCTAAAAGTTCTTCATCGTTCCTTATAAATCGTTTTAACCCAAGTATACCTGCTTCGTCATTAACCGACAGTATTAAATATACCCCGGAACCATACAGGAAATGGCAGCATCTCTTCAGGATCCACAGCTGGATGCCCCTGTATGCCGATATTGAGGAGATCAGGGAAGACCCGGCAACTATCAGACCGGGGATTACAATAATGAGTCAGAACAACCTGAGCACACTAATCTCTTCAATAGGTTATGAGTACTCTGCTGATAAAAACCATGTATTCCATTCCAGAGTAACCTGGCAGGGCTTGTACCCTGTTTTTGAGTCGGTGTTTGAATATGGAACCAGCCCGATATTGTATAAGTTCGGAACAGCAGGAGGAGATCCTTCAGATATTCAAACGGGGAAAGTGTTTTCAAACAGGATTTTAATTCCACTGAGCTTTTCATCGGGGAGGTTTTCAGAATATCTTCAGCCATCAATCACATCAGACTATCGTAATGACTATGTCTATATAAAGGAAAGCAACTTCCATGATTATGGTCAGATGATACTGACCGGAAGATTGTTTTTTTCAAATTACTACAGGTATGCCTTACGCGACATATATTCAAGATGGGCGCAGGTGATAGATCTGAGTTATGCGTATGCCCCTTTCGACAAAACAATATACGGTTCACAGGTTGCCCTGAAAACATCATTCTATTTCCCCGGATTCATGCCAAATAACACGATAAAAATAAGATATGACAAAGAGAAACAGGAACCTGTCAGGCTCATGCTTAAAAACAAAGCATCCTTTCCCCGGGGTTATTACAACATAATTTCAAAGGATCTTGATTTTTTGTCCGCTGACTATATCCTGCCTCTTGCTTATCCCGATTTTAATATCTCAAGTCTCCTTTACCTTAAGAGAATAAGAGGCGGCATGTTTTATGATTATGCTTCGGGTAAAGGCAATAAGTATCTGACAGCTACCAGTAACGGGATATCTGCCGGGACCTACCATGACATACGTGAAACTTTCAGATCGTTCGGATTTGAACTTCTGGCTGATTTCCATATTCTAAGGATCCCTTTTATGGTTTCTGCAGGGATACAATCAGCGTGGAAGGAGCACAGTGATGCTCCGGTTATTGAATTCCTGTTTAATATTGATTTATTTGGAATGTCGGTCGGAAAGAGTCCGATGTAATCTTTTACATACTCAGGCTGCGTGCAGTTTTCCTGATAAGCTCCCATGCTTTATCAACATGCTCAATAGTCACATTTGTCTGTGCTGTAACCATTCTGAGTGTATATTTCCCGTTTAAAGCTGTATGGCTGAGATATATTTTGCCTGAATCGTTAAGCTGGTTATTCAGCTTCATATTCAGTAAATTAATCTGCTCCTCTTTGAGACCGGCAGGCTTGTAACGGAAACAGACAACGCTTATAATGACAGGTGCCAGTATTTCAAAATCGTCTTCCCCGGCTATCATCTCAGAAAGATGTGAAGCAATTTGTATATGGTACCTCACTTTTTTTTGTAATCCTTCAACTCCGTATGATCTTATCACGCTCCACAGCTTCAATGCCCTGAATCGTCTGCCAAGAGGAACGCCCCAGTCGCGGTAATCATTCACCTTGCCCCTGGTCCTTGTCTTCAGGTATTCCGGAAGAATTTCAAACGTTCTGATAAGAAGTTCAGGGTGCCTGGTAAAGAAAGCCGAACAGTCAAAATTTGTGAACATCCATTTGTGAGGATTGAAAACAAGACTGTCGATATATTCCCTGCCGTCGAGCATCCATTGAAATTCGGGCAAAATAAGAGCCGTACCGCCCATTGCGGCATCAACATGGAGCCATATGTTATTTTTTCTGCAAATCTCTCCTATGGCCCTTAAAGGGTCGACTGCGGAGGCCCCTGTTGTACATAATGTAGCAATAACGCAAAAAGGAACATATCCTTTACTTTTATCTTCAGCAATTGCTTCTTTAAGTTTAGAGGGATCCATTGAGAAATCATCCCTGACAGGTACTTTCACAAGGTTTTTTTCACCTATACCCGATATCTTTACAGCTTTATCGACTGAAGAGTGAGTCTGTTCTGAGCAATAGACCCTTAAAACGCCATGAGCCCCGGCACCGTTGCTGTTTGTTTTGAAATCGCTTATTTTCTCTCTTGCGGTCAATATTGCCGCAAGTGTTGAGGAAGAAGCTGAGTCCTGTATTACTCCTTCAAAATTATCAGGCAGGCCGATCATGTCTCGCAGCCAGATCATCATTTTTTCTTCAAGCTCAGCTGCTGCCGGGGAAGCTTCCCAGTTCATGCATTGTGCCCCAAGCGTTGCCATGATCATCTCTGCCAGGACAGAAGGTGGACTTGAGTTTGCCGGGAAATAAGCATAAAAATTCGGATTCTGCCAGTGAGTGATACCCGGCATTATAATTTCGTCCATATCCCGCATCAGTGAATCAAACGTTTCAGGCTGTGCAGGAGGTGTATCGGGAATTTTTCTGAAAATATCACCGGGTTCCACAGTTGATTTTACCGGGAATTTTTCGACATTTTCCATATAATCTGCCATCCACTCAACCAGAGCATGGGCATGTTTACGGAATTCATCTGGTGACATCAGGTATATATTAGTTTACAGAATCGGCAAGAAGTATTATTTTATTAGCCTTCACCTCAACCACTCCCCCGGTTATTTCAAAAACGGTCTTGTTGTCATCCTGGTCAACCAGGATGACAGATCCGTTTTCAAGTGTTGAGATAATAGGAGCATGGTCTTTTAATACCTGGAATGATCCCTTTTTACCGGGAACCCTTACAGATTTTATATCCCCTTCATATACTTTTTTGTCAGGTGTTATAATCTCTATTTTCATTCCGTCCTGTTATTTTGACTGAGCAAGAATTTTTTCGCCCTTTGCAATTGCATCTTCAATAGTTCCGACAAGCATAAATGCTGATTCAGGATACTGGTCTACCTTACCGTCCATGATCATATTGAATCCCTTAATGGTATCTTCAATTGAAACAAGGGCGCCAGGTGTTCCGGTGAACTGTTCTGCAACGTGGAAAGGTTGAGAAAGGAATCTTTGAACCCTTCTTGCACGGTTTACAACAAGTTTGTCATCTTCTGACAATTCATCCATACCAAGGATTGCAATGATATCCTGTAATTCATTATATCTCTGGAGCAACTCTTTAACCCTTTGTGCACATTTATAATGAGCTTCACCAACTATATCAGGGGTAAGAATCCTTGAAGTTGAGTCAAGAGGATCAACAGCAGGGTAAATACCAAGTTCTGATATCTTTCTGCTTAATACTGTTGTTGCATCAAGGTGCGCAAATGTTGTTGCAGGAGCCGGGTCGGTAAGGTCATCAGCAGGTACATAAACAGCCTGTACTGATGTAATTGATCCGTTTTTTGTAGAAGTGATTCGTTCCTGCATCACACCCATTTCTGTAGCAAGAGTAGGCTGATAACCAACAGCAGAAGGCATACGGCCTAGCAGAGCGGAAACTTCAGAACCTGCCTGGGTAAATCTGAAGATATTATCCATAAAGAGCAGAATATCTCTTCCACCGCTTTTTCCATCGCCATCCCTGAAGTGTTCTGCTACAGAAAGGCCAGAAAGTGCAACTCTTGCTCTTGCTCCTGGAGGTTCATTCATCTGACCGAACACAAGGGCTAATTTTGATTCTTTAAGGGCATTTTTATCAACAGAGGAAAGATCCCAATCACCTGTTTTCATTTTTTCAAGAAAATCTTTGCCATAATTGATAACGCCTGCTTCAATCATCTCACGAAGAAGGTCATTTCCTTCCCTTGTTCTTTCACCTACTCCGGCAAAAACAGAGAGACCGGAATATGCTTTTGCAATGTTATTAATAAGCTCAAGGATAACAACCGTTTTTCCTACTCCTGCACCACCAAAGAGTCCGATTTTTCCCCCTTTTGAATAAGGCTCAATAAGGTCAATCACTTTAATACCGGTGTAAAGTACCTCTTTTTCAGTTGAAAGCTCTTCATACTTCGGAGGTTTTCTGTGGATAGGATATCCTCCTTTTTTATCGAGAGGCCCAATACCGTCAACCGGGTCACCGGTGACATTCATAAGACGGCCTTTGATCTGTTCACCGATAGGCATTGTAATAGGCAATCCTGTGGCTACAACATCCATCCCACGGCGAAGACCATCAGTAGAGTCCATTGCTATTGTACGAACAGTTCTTTCACCTATATGTTGCTGACATTCTACAACGAGAATGGAACCGTCGTCCCTTTTAACCTCGAGGGCATCATATATTTCCGGCATATTAACACCCGGATTATGAAATGTGACGTCAACCACTGGTCCGATGATCTGGCTGATTTTCCCTGTATTCTGTGACATATATTTTGTTTTTTTATTTATGTATTATAAAAGATACAAATTTAATAATTTTTGTGTTCTATGCTGACTCCTTCAAACTTTATAAACTCCAGCCTCATTAACAAGTTTCTTTCGGTTATCCTGTAAAATACTTGTTCAGGCATTCCTGTTTAACGATTTCTTCCAACAAGTGAATTGGCAACCTGAGCCAACTCTAATTTTCTTTCTTTTGAAACACCTATTTTTTCAAGAAGTCCAAAAGCATTGTTAATGTAATCGTTAGCCTGGTTTTCAGTAATTGATTTAATATTAAGCTGATCGTAAAGCTCCATAACCTTCCTGACTTTCTTTTCCGGATCAAATTCCTTCATTGTGAATTGTTCCTGAAGTTGCTTAAACTGCTCTACAGAGGCAATCTCAAGAGCTTTTACCAGCAGGAAAGTCTTTTTATTGGAGACTATGTCGTTACCCTGAACTTTGCCAAACACTTTTACATCACCATATGCATCAAGAATATCATCCTGCATCTGGAACGCCATACCAAGGTTTCTGCCAAAATCATAAAGAAGCTCTGCATCTTTATCTTCAGCGCCGCCGATAACAGCACCAATTTTAGCTGATGTTGCCATTAGTGCCCCTGTTTTCAGTTCGATCATCCGCAGGTATTCATCCTTCGAAACAATAGTTGTCTTTTCGAAGTCAATATCTAATTGCTGACCAACACATACCTCGATAGCTGCCTTATTAAATATTTTAAATACTTTCTGTAAACATCTTGATGGCGTTTGCAATATGCATTCATTTGCTACAAAAGCCATGACGTCTCCCGAAAGTATTGCCTGATTAACATTCCACTTGCTGTGAATAGTAGGCATATTCCTTCTTACAAGCGCCTGATCAATAATATCATCATGTACCAAAGTAAAATTATGGAATACCTCCAATCCGACAGCCGGCATCACAGCCTCATCTATTTTATCACTAAAGAGATTGCAGGTTATAAGCGTCAATACCGGCCTCAGCCGTTTTCCCCCCATTGACAGTATATATTTTACTGGATCAATAAGTTTACCGGCTTCCTGGTTATATGATAAATTACCTATAGCCCTGTCGACTAATTCCTTAAGGTCAGGAGGATTATACATTATATACTTTTAACAATCCTGATATCAATTAATATACTTTATTTAAGCGCCTCTGCCCCACTTGAAACCTCGATTATCTGGTTTGTTATAGCGGCCTGCCTTGCCTTGTTATATTGAAGTGTCAGTTCGCGGACTAAATTTGATGCATTGTCAGTTGCTTTATGCATTGCAGTCATTCTTGCGCCATGTTCAGCCACAAAGGAATCGATAACTGCTTTATAAAACTGAATCTTTAATGATTTAGGTATGAGTTCCTTAACAATATGTTCCTGGTCAGGCTCATAGATATAATCAACAGTGTAAGTGCTATTAGTTTTTCCTTCATCCGAAGCTGCTTTAACAGGAAGAAAAGTCTCTTCTGTCAGTCGCTGAACAGCAGCATTCTTAAACTGGTTATATACCAGTTCTATCCTGTCGTATTCTCCTGACGTAAAACTTTTCATTACCTGTTCGGCAACATTGGAAACACTATCAAACGACAAATTAGCAAAGAGGTCATTCCTGTCAGGAAGCATCTTTACTGATGTTCTTCTGAAAGAATCGTACCCTTTTTTCCCGATAGCCAGAATGTGCAGGTTTCCTTTCTTATACTGATCATAATATTTATCTGTAATGATCCTTTTTGCTTCTTTTATGACATTGGCATTAAATGCGCCGCAAAGACCGCTGTTGGATGTGATCACTACAAGAAGAACTTTATCGGGAGAAGAAACACGCCCATATATATTTTCAACCTCAGAATCAGAAAGGCTCTGTGAAAGACAAACCAGAATCTCATGCAATTTGTTTGCATAGGGCCTCAACCTCACAATCTTATCCTGGGCCCTGCGTAACTTTGCAGCAGATACCATTTTCATTGCTGAAGTGATCTGCTGGGTTGACTTCACAGAAGCTATTCTTATTCTTAATGCTTTTAAATTCGCCATTTCGAATTCATTAAATCAACTAATCCTTAATTATTGCGGACGATATTTTTCAACCAGATCCAAAGCAACTTTTTCAAGAACCTTTGTTATATCATTGTTAAGTATTCCGTCGCGAAGGCTATCGAGAACATCTCTGTGTTTAAG
Source organism: Bacteroidales bacterium (assembly GCA_035354395.1). Taxonomy (GTDB): domain Bacteria; phylum Bacteroidota; class Bacteroidia; order Bacteroidales; family VadinHA17; genus LD21. Next base: position 32,740 of record DAOQAX010000003.1, read on the forward strand.
TTCGAGAAATTCAAGATACTCGTTTTCAAAACTCTTTACCTTGTCAACCGGAACATCTTTCAAAAGACCCATGGTTCCGCAGAAGATGATAGCAATCTGTTTCTCTACTGTCATCGGGGAATATTGCCCCTGTTTCAGTATCTCCACGTTTTTGGAACCTTTGTTCAGAGTTGCCTTGGTAGTTGCATCAAGATCTGATCCGAATTTTGAGAATGCTTCCAGCTCACGGAACTGTGCCTGGTCAACTTTCAGGGTTCCTGCTATCTTTTTCATTGATTTGATCTGTGCATTTCCTCCTACCCTCGATACTGATATTCCCACATTGATTGCAGGTCTTATACCGGCATTGAAAAGGTTTGATTCCAAAAAGATCTGTCCGTCAGTGATAGAAATCACATTTGTCGGGATATATGCTGATACATCACCTGCCTGAGTCTCGATTATTGGTAAAGCAGTAAGTGATCCACCGCCTTTTACAATTGGTTTAAGACATTCAGGAAGATCGTTCATGTTTTTAGCAACCTCATCCGAGTCAATTATTCTTGCAGCTCTTTCCAGCAGTCTGGAGTGCAGATAGAATACATCGCCAGGGTAAGCTTCACGTCCTGGCGGACGACGTAGCAGAAGCGACACTTCACGATATGATACTGCCTGTTTCGACAAATCGTCATAAATGATCAGTGCATCACGACCCGAGTCGCGGAAATACTCACCGATTGCAGCTCCTGCAAATGGTGCATAGAATTGTGATGCAGCCGGATCTGATGCAGTAGCAAGTACAATAACAGTATATTGAAGTGCACCGTGTTCTTCAAGAGTCGCTGCAATGTTTGCAACAGTTGAACCTTTCTGTCCTATTGCAACATAAATACAATAAACTGGTTTTCCTTTTTCAAAGTTACTGCGCTGATTGATGATAGTGTCGATAGCAATAGCAGTCTTACCTGTTTGCCTGTCGCCGATTATCAACTCCCTCTGGCCACGGCCTATCGGGATCATAGCATCAATAGCTTTAATACCTGTCTGAAGCGGTGTTTTTACCGGCTGACGGAAAATTACTCCCGGAGCCTTTCTTTCAAGTGGGAGAGTATATAATTCTCCTTCAATTGGTCCTTTTCCGTCGAGAGGCTGACCTGTGGTTGAGATTACCCTTCCAAGCAATCCTTCTCCAACCCCGATAGAAGCAATACGTCCTGTTCTCTTAACAATGTCTCCTTCGCTAATCTCTTCGGAAGGACCAAGAAGAACAGCTCCGATATTGTCTTCCTCGAGGTTCAGGACAATTGCTTCCATGCCGTTTTCAAACTCAATCAACTCATTTGATTCTACGTTTGAAAGACCATAGATACGGGCAATTCCATCACCAACCTCAAGCACGGTTCCGACTTCTTCCAATTCAACACCTGTCTGAATTCCTTCCAGTTGTTGTTTTAGAATTTTTGAAACTTCTGCTGGTTTAATATTTGCCATATTTAAATAATCTAAAAAATTCCATATTCATTTTGCTATCAGGAAGCAAGTGAACTTCCTTTAAGCTCTTTTCTTATCTTCCTCAGCTTATTCCTGACACTGGCATCGATGTACTGATCATCAACACGAAGGATGAATCCGCCAACGATTTCTGGGTCGATCTCTTCATCAAGTTCAACCTTAGTCTTAAATACGTCTGATATAAGCTCAACGATTTTGATTTTAATCTTATCATCGACCTTCACAGCGGTTGTAAGTATTGATTCTGTTACTCCCTTGTATTCCTTCAATGTGTGGAGAAACATCCTTGCAACTGCAGGAAGATGTCTCTCTCTTCCGTTCTTAATAACCAGATCGATAAGCGAAAGAGTTATGTTTTCAACGTTACCTTCAAATATTTTGTGAAGAATTGCTGTCTTCTTTGAAGGAACAATGACAGGACTTTGCAGGAGTTCTTTTGCTTCGGGAATCTTACAAATTTCCGAGATAAAGATCATGTCCTGATTAACCTTATCAAGTATCTTTTTTTCGAGTGCTGACTGGAATAAAGCTCTTGAATACCTAACTGATATTTTGCTGTCGTTCATTACAGATTTTACTCTCTAATTCTTATTGAAATCCATCTCCCTGAGATAACTATCAATCAACTTCTCCTGTTCTGCTGTTTTCTTCAGTTGTTCACCAAGAAGTTTCGAGGCGATATCTACAGATAAGGTTGCAACCTGATCGTGTATTTCTGAAAGAGCTTTTCTCTTTTCACTTTCAATGCCTGCCCTTGCCTTTTCGATAATTTTTCCAGCTTCTTCAGCTGCCTTATCTTTGGCTTCAGCAACAAGTTTATCACGGACTTCTCTTGCTTCTTTTAATATGCCTTCACGTTCTTCCCTTGCCTTGCGAAGAATTGCTTCATTATCCTTTTGCAGCTTAAGCATCTCAATTTTTGCTTTTTCAGCTGACTCGAGAGATCCTTTTATCATCTCGTCCCTGGCTTTCACAGCGGCGAGAACAGGCTTCCATGCAAATTTGGTGAGAATAAACAGGAACAAAAGGAAAATAAGTACCGTCCAGAAGATTGTTCCTATTGCAGGGGTTGTAAGGCTATTTGATAATAGTATCATGATTGAAAATTTAATCAATTAAAATGAAGCCATGCAACCAACCGTTGCAGGCTTCATAATTTTAAATTAAGCGATAAGAGCAACAACAACTGCGAACAATGCTACTCCTTCTACAAGAGCTGCAGCAATAATCATTGCAGTTTGTATTTTTGAATAAGCTTCCGGCTGACGTGCGATAGCGTCCATAGCCGATCCACCGATCCTGCCAATACCAATACCTGCACCTATAACTGCAAAACCTGCTCCAACTGCTGCTAATGTACCTGTCATAACTTTAAATTTAAATTAAACAATTTTATTGATGATGTTCTGGTATTGCCAGACTGATAAACAGGGCTGACAACAGAGTAAAAATGTATGCTTGAAGGAATGCCACCAGAAGTTCGAGACAATCCATAAAGATCACAAAGAAGATTGATACCGGGGCTATTGCCAGGGAATCAAAAATAAATATCAGACAAACAAGGCTTAATACAATAATATGTCCTGCGGTAATATTTGCAAATAATCGGATCATAAGAGCAAACGGCTTTGAGAACATTCCGATAATTTCAACAGGGATCATGATCGGTAAAAGCCATACAGGAACACCAGGTGCTGCAAAAATGTCTTTCCAATACTCTTTGTTACCGCTAAACTGGGTGATAAAGAAGGTACACAATGCGAGAACCATTGTAACTGCAATATTTCCTGTAACATTTGCTCCAAAAGGAGGCGGCGATGGGATAAGACCCATAAGATTATTGATAATGATAAAGAAAAAAGCAGTTAACAGGTATGGCATAAACCTGGCATAATTTTTCTCCCCAAGGTTTGGGATTGCAATATCGTCGCGGATAAAAAGGATTATGGGTTCAAGAAAACTCTGTATTCCTTTCGGTTCGCTGATTCCTGTCTTTTTATATGACCTCCCCAACGAAATGAACAACAGTAAGCCTATTAATGCAGCGAACATCATCCCGAAAATTGTTTTCGTTATTGAGAAATCTAGAGGAAGATTTTCTTCATCGGCTACCCCGGCTTCATTAACATTAACTATCCTGCCTTTTAATTCACCTTCTTCTTCAAGTCTGTATCCCTTATATTCATGACCATGGGCCAGTTTTCTTGAAGAAAAAACAGCAAGGCCTTTTTCTTTTTCGTAAAGGATAACGGGCAGATATAGCGCTACACTTTCCCCGTTCTTCTTTGTAAATAAATGCCATTCATGCGAATCGGCAATATGTTCGAGAATAAAAGTACTTGCATTAAACTTCTCTTTAACTTCTCCTTTTTGTTCACCTTCCTGTCCAAAAGCAGCTATCGTCGTTCCCGAAAAAAGGAAGCAGAACAAAAGACCTATTAAATTATTTGTTTTCAAATCGATACTAGTTTTTCAAAGACTTGGTTTTCAATGTTTTCAGTATAACCCATATTAAAAACAAAGTGAGCGATAAATATAAGACAAAAAATATTATTAAAGATGACAATAAAGCTTTTTTAACATCTAAAAACCAGACGAGAGCTAACACCAACTCCAGCAGAAACTTAAGACTAACCGAAACAAGAGTGTGTACGACCTGGCCGGAAGAATTTTTCGACTGCCCTCTGAAAAAAATAATGAGGGAAATAGAAATAATAACTAAAAAGACTACAGTCAGAGTTACAACTTTGATGAACGGGACACTGATAATTCCTGTTGAAATCAAGAGAAATCCTGCCCCCAGCAGAACAATGTCAAGAAATAACAACAACAATAAATATTTGTACAGATCTTTCAGATTGTTCGTCATTTAATAAAATCTTTCACAACAGTGTAAATTGCTGCAAATACGCCAAGAAGTGAAAGGATTATAAGGAAAACAGGTTTCTCAAATCCTGCCAGTTTATCCAGTTCTTTTCCACCCCAGGTTGTAATAAGGATTATTGCAACCATCTGGAATGCTATACCGGAGTATCTGGCAAAATCGTTCAGGCCTTTATTTGCCTGGTTTTTCCGGTTCCTTTTCTTTTGAGTTTTCTGCTCCTCCATTGGAATTGTCGTCACTCATTATGCAATTTCCGGAAAAGACTGCTCCCGGCTCAATAGAAAGTTTTGAAGTAATTATATCGCCGTGAATTTTTGAAGTCATTTTTAAGTTAAGTAATTGACTGACAGTAATCTTACCATCAATAATACCCGACACCTCTGAGTTTTTGCAAAAAACTTCTCCGTTAATTTTGCCTGTAGGTCCAATAACAACTTTCCCTTTTGTTGTAAGATTCCCCTTAAGAGATCCATCAATCCGGATATCTCCATTTGATTTGATATCTCCTGTTATATCAGTTCCATTGCTTACAATGTTTATTGTACTGTTATCAGCCTCGTTAAATTTTGCCATAATTATAAAAGTTTAAAATTCCCTACTTAATAACCCAAAAATATAAAAACTATTGCATAAAAAGCAGAATCCGGATTCCATTTAATATCTTTTAATAATTATTGGAACCCATTCTTACAGTAACAAATTGACGACAGGCTTCAACGGAACAGATATTTATTGGCAAGATTCCAATATTACACTACTTCCTGAACAGAAAAACCGGCATCGTTTTTACCTTAATCCTTAGAAGAATTCCGGTATTTTTCCACGTGGGGAAATTAAAAAGGGGGTTTATTTAAAGAGAACAGTATTATTTCGGATCATAAGCCCACTTAAGGTATATTGAACCCCAGGTGAAACCTCCTCCAAAGGATGCGAGTATAAGTATATCTCCCTTCTTCAGTTTGTTTTCATATTCCCATATACACAAAGGGATGGTAGCTGTGGTGGTATTCCCGTAATTCTGAATGTTAATCATCACCTTTTCGGGCGATAGTCCCATTCTTCTTCCGGTAGCATCAATAATGCGCAGGTTAGCCTGATGAGGTACGAGCCAGCTTATGTCATCAGCCTTCAGGTTATTGCGTTCCATAATTTCTACTGCTACATCGGCCATATTTGAAACGGCAAATTTAAAGACGCTTTGTCCTTCCTGGTAAACAAAATGTTCACGTGCATCAACTGTTTCATGAGAGGCCGGTTTTAAAGACCCCCCTGCTTTAATGTGCAGGTATTTTTGTCCCGAACCGTCAGTATGAAAAATATGGTCCATTATTCCATATTCTTCCGTTGTAGGTTCAAGCAGAACTGCACCTGATCCATCTCCGAATAGCGGACATTGTTTGCGGTCGGTATAATCGGTTATTGACGACATTTTGTCGGTTCCGACTATAACAACCTTTTTATATAAGCCAGCTTCCACATAAGCAGCTCCCGTTTCCAGAGCAAAAAGAAATCCTGAACATGCTGCATTCAGATCAAAACTGAAAGCATTTTTTATTCCGCATTTTTCAGAGATTATGTTTGCTGTTGCCGGGAAAAGCATATCGGGAGTGACAGTGGCACATATCAGCAGATCGACATCTTCAGGAGGGGTGTTTGTCTTTTTCAACAATCCGTTCACAGCCTTCTCTCCCATGTCTGAGCTTGCAAGTCCTTCTCCCTTAAGAATTCTCCGTTCTTTGATACCGACTCTCTGCATTATCCACTCGTCAGAAGTATCAACCATTGTAGAGAGCTCTTCATTTGTCAATTTATATTCCGGCACCCAGGCATTAATTCCGGTAATAGCAGCTCGAATTTTCATTTTAAATTGCTTCTTTTATCCTTTGAGCCAGATTTCCTTTTACAACCGCCCTGGTTTGAAGGACCATATTCATTGTTGCCCTTCTTTTTGAAATTCCATGTCCGATAACAACATTTGCATTGATTCCTACAATCGGGGTTCCACCAATTTGCTCAAAATCGATACGGTCGAAGAAAGGATCTTTAATGTTCTTTGATTTGGTAACATAATGAAATGCCTCTGTTTGCTTAAGAACAATATTCCCGACAAATCCGTCACAGACAATTACGTCAGGCATAGATTCGCGGAAAAGACTGTTCCCTTCAACATTTCCTACAAAATTCAACAGAGGATTTTCTTTCATCAATTCATAAGCCGCTTTTACAGAAGGAGTCCCTTTTGATTCCTCGGCCCCTATATTCAACAAACCTACTGTTGGATTTTCAGTACCAAGTACATATTGTGCAAACAAGCTGCCCAATATCCCGTATTGAAGAAGAACATCCGGTTTACAATCTGGGTTCAGCCCTACGTCAAGAATGACAGAATTGCGGTTGTCGACACATGGAATAATTGTTGCAAGGGCCGGTCTGAACACGCCAGGGATTACATTCACCGTATAGCTGGCACCAACCAGCATAGCACCTGTGCTCCCTGCGCTGCAAAAACCGTCAATAAGATTTTTTTTAAGCATTTCATATCCGACGGCGATGCTTGAGTTTTTCTTCTGTGAAAAAGCTTTGGCAGGATGATCGCCCATCTCAATAACCTGTGTGGTAGGGACAATGTCAAAAAACGAAGATTTGACATTCATCTCATCAAGTTTCCTGTGAATGGATTTTTCATCCCCGATAAGAACCAGCTTTTCGTTGACAGAGAAATATGGCAGAACATCAACTGCACCTTCAATGATTGCATCAGGTGCAAAATCACCACCCATGACATCAAGGCCAATTCTCATATTACATCATTTAAGTTAACAAAAAGCTATGCTGTAGCCTTTTTTTCAATAGCAAGTTTGCCTCTGTAAAATCCACATTCAGGGCATACCCTGTGGTATTGAACTGAAGATCCGCAGTTTGAACATGTGCCAACAGTCGGAGCCGTTGCTTTGTAATGTGTTCTGCGTTTATCTCTTCTTGTTTTGGAATGTTTATGTTTCGGATGTGCCATTTTAAAAATATTTAATTATCGTTCATCAATTTTTTCAATTCATCCCACCTGGGATCTTCTTCATTTTCATCTTCTATAGTCAGTTCTTCCAGCTTTTTCAGCATAACCGGATCGCACGTGCTGTTACCTTTCTCATCATCAGGATGAACCCGTTTAATCGGCAGCGCCAGATTAATAAACTCATAAATGTGCTGCCGCAGATCCAACTCACTATTGTCGGCCGGAACTGAGATTATATCAGGATCGATATCTTCCATGCTTTTCCCGAATTCAACAATAATCCTGTTCTCGCAAATGATGGGCTGGAAAAACATTCCAAGACATCTGTCACAGCATATCCTGACATCACCTGTTATCCTTATTGCCATATCTGCATGTGTTGACAGCTTCTCTATCTCGACAGTAACAACAAGGTTTCCTTCTTTAATTTCCGACTCCTCAAACTGTTCAAAAAACTCATCCCCAATTTTAAAATCAAAAAGATGCCGTCCCTCTTTTAAGCCACTAAATGGTATGGTATATAATCCGGACATCTTCTTTAAAATTTGGACTGCAAAAATATGAATCCTTCTTCAATTAAAAAAATTATCAACAAAAAAGTAACATTTTCTGCAAAAAAAGGTCAGATACCGACAGTAAACCGCCATTTACCGAAATTGTCTTACGCATTGAAACATTGGTTATTATTTTTGTGTAAATTTAAATTTACGGAAATGACACACACACATCATCACTTCAGTGAGAAAGAACATAACACCCGGCTAAGCATCGGTTTGTTCTTTATTGTGCTTGGTCTTGCACTTCTCGTCGCAACCAACGATCTTTTGGATTTAGGGAGCATAAGCGAATACTTTACATGGAAAACAGCCTTGGTTTTTATCGGCTTGCTGCTTCTGATTAATCGTAATTTTACCGGGGGAATAATAATGATAGCAGCAGGAGGATGGTTTCTGCTTGATGAAATATTTGTAATTGTTCCTGATTATATTGAAACTATTTATTGGCCTGCCGTAATTATTTTAATCGGTTTGTCATTTATCGTGGCTTCACTTACAAAACGGAAACAGAAAGAGATTAAATAATAACAAATAAATTTACAATCATGGAAACACAAGAAACTTATAGAGATGTGAACAACTCGGGCAGGCATGAACATCATCATCATCATGCAAATAACAAGGCAATTATAGGAGTTGTTCTGGTACTTGTCGGGTTCTTCCTGATAATGAAAAACACCGGTATCTTTCCTGATTTCATTGATCATGTGATCTTCAGCTGGCCAATGCTCCTTGTAACAATAGGGCTTGTCATGACACTTGGATCGTCAGAAAAATCAGGCGGAGTAATCGTAATGGCAGTGGGAGCTTTCTTCCTTATACCTTTAATTTTCCGTGAAACATTCCATGCATATGACATGTTCTGGCCATCTATTTTCATAATAATTGGAATAATCTTCATCGTTTCCAGACGCAGAGGAGGTAGATCTTCTGTGTCAAAAGGTGGAGTTACCGGGGACGATTATATTGATTATATCAATGTCTTCAGCGGAGGAGAACGCCAGATAGTATCACAGAATTTCAGAGGAGGCCGCCTGACTGCAATATTCGGAGGAATTGAGATTGATCTCACAAAAGCAAATCTTGCTCCCGGAAGATCTGATCTTGAAATTGCATGTGTCTTCGGAGGTGCAACCATTATTGTTCCTGACGACTGGTATGTTACAATTGAGGTGACTCCTGTTCTAGGAGGATTCAGTGATGAGCGTAAGTTAAGTCCCGGCAGGACTGTTGAACCGTCAAAACACCTTGTGATAAAAGGAGCTGTTGTGTTTGGTGGCGGAGAAATAAAAAGTTACTAATATATGACTGAATGAAACATCCTGTACTTGAAAACAGGGTACGGCTTATAGTATGGTGGCTGGTCTGGCTTTTTCTTGCGCTTGGCCAGTCGCTGCTTTTTTATTTTGCTTACGGATCTTTTGTCAGAATAAGCCTGATAGACAGTGTTATATCATTATTGATTTATTCAGGGATAGCTCTTTCATTGTGGTACCCATTTGCTTATTTCAATACTGGTAAGATGAATCCTGTTACCCTGGTTTTAAACCTTGTGTCAACGGGAACTATCACTGTAGGAATCTGGGCCTTGTTCACAAAGTTCATAATGCTCCTGCTGCTTCCTGAACAAAATAATTACCTTCAATATTGGAACGCTACCTTCCCATACAGGGTCTGGACCGGGATTATTATATACGGATTGATTATATTGTCATATTATCTTTTTGTTAACCTGATCAACCTTTCAGAAAAAAATGCAAGAGAAGCACATCTTGAGACGCTTGTGAAAGAGACTGAACTGAGGATGCTTCGCTCCCAGATAAATCCACATTTTCTTTTTAACAGCCTTAACTCAATAAGTTCACTTACTGTTACCGATCCTGAAAAGGCAAGAACTATGGTTGTAAAACTTTCTGACTTCATGAGGTATTCTCTTTCAGGAAAAGATGTACAATCTGTTTCTTTTAAGAGTGAACTTGAAAATATCAGATTGTATCTCGACATTGAAAAGGTCAGATTCGGAGATAAACTTATTACTGAAGAAAATATTGATACAAATTGTCTCGACATAAAGATCCCCGTAATGCTTCTTCAGCCTCTCTATGAGAATGCAGTGAAACATGGAGTATATGAAAGCACAGGAAAGGTAAGGATATCTACCTCCTCCAAAATTGACAATGATTATCTTAAAATAATCATAAGAAATAATTACGAAGAGGGACAATCACCTGCAAAGGGAACCAGTACAGGACTTCGTAATGTAACCAGAAGGCTTGAGCTTACATATGGAAACAACGCTTATCTTAAAACAGCTATTGAAAATGGCTTTTTTACTGCTCAACTCCTTATACCCGTTAACAATACATGAGTTCTCTCAGAATAAAATGATATGGAAAAGTTAAGAACAATAATAATTGAAGACGAAGCCCCGGCTCGTGAGTTACTGAAACACTATCTTAAAGAATATGATCAGATAGAGGTTGTTGCTGAGTGTCCGGATGGTTTTACAGGACTAAAATCCATTTCTGAACTAAAGCCTGATCTGGTTTTTCTTGATATCCAGATGCCAAAGCTTACAGGATTTGAAATGCTGGAAGTCCTCGATGAAAGGCCGGAAATCATTTTCACCACAGCTTATGATCAGTATGCTATAAAAGCTTTCGAACTTAATGCTGTTGATTATCTACTGAAACCTTTTCATAAAGAGCGACTCAGAGAGGCAATCTCGAAGGTTATGGAAAAAACCGGTTCTGAAAAAGCATATCTAAAAAAAACAAGCTCTGTATTGCCCAAAGGAACCGGTATATCATCACCGCTTAACAGGATCATCATCAGAAAAGGCAACTCAATTAATATAATCCCCGTTGACAAGTTACGCTATGTTGAAGCACAGGACGATTATGTCATGATATATTACACCACAGGAAAGGCTCTGAAACAGCAGACTATGAAATACTATGAAGATAATCTTCCGAAAAACAGTTTTGTAAGGATCCATCGTTCGTACCTTGTAAGAATTGAAGAGATTAAGCAGATAGAGCCATATGGGAAGGATAATCACATTGCAATTCTTAATTCCGGCGATAAGCTTCCTGTAAGCAGGGCAGGTTATAAGCATCTTAAAGAAGAACTTAATTTTTAGACGGTAGAAGCCATACAAGTTGTAGAAGTTGTAGAAGCGGTTGAGGCATTATAAGCCGTAGAAAACAAGAGCCTCTATACCCTTTACAGCCTTTACAACCTTTAATATTTTTTCAGTCTGTCTTCTTTGGGCCTCCTTTTAAACAACTCTGACAAAGGCCGGTACTTACGAAAAAGGAACCTGGGAACGGGATCATAGCCATGGGTACCACCCGGACGGCATCGCAATATTCTTCCGATTCCCATAACAGATCCCCGTACCGGGCCATGAATCTTTAAAGCATCAAGCATATATTGTGAACAGGTTGGTATGTGTCTGCATGAAGGACGAAAAAGCGGAGAAACAGAGTATCTGTAAAACCATACCGGGAGGGATAAAACAAATGACAATATGGAGTTTATTAACTTCAGCATACGCAAAGATAACAAATCTACGCTTTCTGTAAGCCGGGCAGCACTAAAGGCGATAGAGGCGGTAAAGGCGGTAGAGGCGGTAGAGGCTATAGAGGCTTTAGAGGCATTAGAAGCTGTAGAAAGCAATACCATTCATTCCCTTTACAACCTTTACAGCTTTTACAACTTTTACAACTTTTATAGCCTTTACAGCCTTTACAGCCTCTTTATCTGTAGCTGACAAAATGACCTTTCTTAATTAACTTGAAGTTTTTGGCAGAGATTTTGCTGCTATATAGTATATTAATTAAAAGAAATTACGATTATGAGTATCTGGATAATTTTTATTGGGTTTATGATCCTGAGTTGGATCATAAGTATGGTATTAAAATCGAAAGTAAAAAAATTCTCTAAAATACCCGTTGACAACGGAATGTCCGGCCGCGATGTTGCAGAAAGAATGTTGCACGATAATGGGATCTGGGATGTAAGGATTGAAAGTGTTCCCGGACATCTTACTGATCATTATAATCCCGAAAATAAAACAATTAACCTCAGTCCTGATGTCTATAACGGAAGGAACGTGGCAGCTGCTGCTGTTGCGGCTCATGAATGCGGACATGCCGTTCAGCATGCAACAGCTTATGCATGGCTTGGATTCAGGTCCAAAATGGTTCCGGCTGTCAGCTTTTCATCAAAATGGGTGCAATGGATTCTTCTTGCAGGAGTGCTTACAGTAAACACCTTCCCTGGTCTGCTTTTTGCTGGTATAGTACTTTTTGCACTTACAACAATTTTCAGTTTTGTCACATTACCTGTTGAAATAAACGCAAGCCAGAGAGCTCTTGCATGGCTTTCAAACGCCGGGGTAACTTCATACAATAATCACGATAAAGCACAGGAAGCATTAAAATGGGCTGCATATACATATGTGGTTGCTGCACTCAGTTCACTTGCAACATTGTTGTATTACATTATGATCTTCATGGGAGGAAGCAGAGACTAGAAGCTCTTTATAAATCATACATATTACCAACCGCAATATTCCTGAAGGATTTTGCGGTTTTTTTATCTTCCCTCTACTTCAAACCACTTTGTGTTCTTTTTGATCGTTCTGACTATTAACCAAATGATTCCTGCTGAAGCAAAGAGATAGATCCACATGGGTGTCAGATATATCTTATCTGACAGAAAATAGTTTCTGCAAAAATCCATAAATAGGAATATCACGAAGATATTGACAAAACTATTATATTCTCTTTTCAGTACATTTCTTAATGAGAAGGTCAGTTTTGAAGGAACATATCTTCTGAAATCTGGAACAAAAGCACTTACCTTTTCTGACCATTTGTCATAAGCATCTCCGAATTTTCTTCTTAAAAACTGCTCTTCTGCAAACATGATCCTTTCATAATAAAGCCAGTAAACAAGTACGAATATGATTGTAAACTCGACAGATCTTATGAATAGTACCGGTCCAAGCCACATAAAAAAATTGCCTAAATAAAGAGGATGACGGAGAACTGAATAAATACCGGTAACATTAAGCTCATCCGCAATCTGTCCGTTTACAGTGTTTCTGCCGGATGTATTTTTGGGTGTGAATCCCACTGTAAATATTCTTATAACCTCTCCCAAAAGACTTACTCCCAGAAAAATAAGTTCGTCCCTCATATCGAAAAGGATCGCCTGCCTGTTTCCAAGGTACATCATTAATACACCTACCACTATCAGGAATACGGGCAGCCAGCTTCTTCTTTTGAACAGCCAGTTACCGCTATTTTCGAATTCATGTACCAAGGCCATAATTGTATATATTTATCAGGTAAAAGTAAAAAAAAAATCAGAAGCTGTACTTCACTCTCAGAAATACTATATTGATTCTGGTCCGTCTGTCAGTAAGATTACTTTTAAAGTGTTGCCAGAAGAGTGAAAAACCGACGTTTTCTGCAAGAGAATATTCCAATGAAGGTCCTGTAAAATAGCCTTTCAGATCCGTGAACCACATTGCTGAAACTGCAACATTAAAAAGTGGAGTCACCGGGTAAGAGAACTGTCCGAAAGCAGTTAACCTTGAGAATGCCAGCTCTTTTGCCGACATATTTCCGGATAATAAAGAAGTAATATCTTCGTGGCCAAGTGGATCATTGCAATACATTACCTGTAACTGTGCCAGTGAATTGTCAGGAAACGATTTATCAAATCCTATTGTAAAAAGAGCCATTCCGGTAGTATCCAAAAAGTTTTCTGCCGGCTGAAACCATGATAATTCACCTCTGAAAGAGACTGAGCCAAATGCCCCTGACCATCCTGATCCAAAAACAATATCCCTGTTGTTTGCAAAGCCTGTTAAGAACTGAATATCATATCCCCATTTATTAAACCTGTAAAGAGCAGCAGCTGTTACATCATTTTTATAATCTTCTTTAACGGCTACTTCAAACACTGAAGAGGAACCAGGATAATATTGAACCCTTATTGCATCGCTTCCCGGACGTTCTATATAATCAAAATCGAAAAATGAGTATGAATTGAAAATATCATTAGGGTTCCATACCAGAGTTTGCCCCCAGTTGATCCTTTGCCTTCCTACCCGTACCTGTACCTTCCCATAGTTAAAATCGACCCACCCGCGGTCAATTGTTGTATTTAAAAAGAAAGATGATTCATCAAGAACATTCCACGAAAGATGCATCCATCCATTATCGCCGGAAGTCATTGATGAAAATGTTTCTGTTTTTACCATATTGCCTGTAAAGAGGCGATTCCTGAA
>DAOQAX010000004.1:0-30565 GCA_035354395.1 Bacteroidales bacterium
TACCGCTTTGTGGTTGCTGGGTAATGCTTAAAGGATCTAATACAGTTAAAAGGGCTGCATAACTTGTGATCGTTCCACAACCATTCGATACTTCGCAGCTATATCTTGCCCCATCATCAGCTAAAGTGATATTATTAATTATAAGGGACGAAGAGGTGGCTCCGGCAATTATGGCTCCATTTCTCATCCACTGGTAACTAACATCAGATGCTGTCGCAGAAACTGTAAACGATGCTGTCCCATTATCGCATACATTAACATCAACAGGTCCAGACACAGTAAATGTACTTGCCACTTTCAATGTTGCCGTCTGACTGGTTACTGTTCCGCAACCATTGTCAATAACACAATAATAATCACCTTCATCAGCTGCCGTAAAAGATGGAATGTTATAAACCTGACTATTGCCACCAACTGGTGCCCCTTTAAAATACCACTGGTAAACAGGATTTGTACCTGATGATAACATTACTGTTAATTCATGAGATGAATTAAGACATACAGACTTACTCTGAGGATGATTAGAAATAACTAATGGAATGTCTACAGTAAGTACTCCGGAATTGCTAATAACTGTCGGCCCACAGTTTCCGGTTACATAACATATATAAGTACCAGCATCTGTTGCAGTAATATTTGGGATAATCAGAGTTGCATTTGTGTATCCTGCTCCAAGAGAAACCCCGTCTTTATACCACTGATATGTCAGTGCCACACCCGAAGCTGCAACTGCAAATGAAACATTACTTCCGGCACAAGCGCTCTTTGATGCAGCAGGTTGAGAAGTAATTGTTGTTAAAGGATTTACAGAAAGTGTTGCTTCATTGCTGTAAAAGATTCCACAATCAGACGTTTTTATCTGACACCTGTAATTACCAGCATCAGTTGAGGTTGCATCATTTATTGTGTAACTTGAACCTGTAGCGCCTGCAATAGGATTGGTGTTATACTGCCATTGGTAAGCCAAAATATCACCATTAACATTTACAGAAAAAGTTGCATCGCTACCCGTACAAACCTGCTGACTTACAGGCTGGCTGGCAAAGGTAATTGACTGTTTTACAGACAATGCAACAGCCCTGTATTCTGTGCCACAGGCGCCTATCACCATCACTGTATAGTTGCCCGAATAAGCTGTAGTTGCTCCTGAAAGGGTCAGGTTTGATGTAGCAGAATTACTTACAATAGCGTTATCGGTCAGAAGTGTTCCATCCTTATACCATTGGTAATGAAGATTATCACCGGTGGCAACGACAGAGAAGTTGAAATTTTCTCCCTCACATATTGTACCTCCGACAGGATCTGTTGAAATTGCTGTAACTGCAGGAATTGTCAGCGTAACAGAATTGGTAGTTGAAGAAGCCCCGCATGGACTGGAAATAATGCAATAATAAGTTCCTACATTGGTAGTGGAAACTCCATCAATTGTTAAACTCTGACTACCTGTTCCTGTCGGTCCAAATCCGGAACCATCATTAAAATACCATTGGTACGACAGGTTTGTTCCTGTTGCTGATACATTCAATGCTATATTACTTCCTGAACATGCAGCGACTGATGAAGGTTGAGTAGTGATCACAATTGGGTCATCGACAGAAAGAGTTGCCGGATTACTTACAACTTCAGTTCCGCAATCACCATCCACATAGACTTTGTATGAGCCTGCATCACTTGCGATAAGATTAAGAATAGTAAGTTTTGCTTCTGTTGAGCCTGAAATTTTTCCGGCAATATTATTTACAACAACACCATCTTTTTCCCATCTGTATGAATTATTTATACCATTTGTCGTTACAGATAGGGTAACACCGTTTCCGGTACAATTATTCATGCTTTTTGGTTGGTCTGTTATTTGTGTTTTTGGATTTACATATAGTTTTGCATGGTTACTTATAACAGTACCACCACAGGTGCTTGTGACTTCGCAATATATATCTGAGTTATTATCTGATAAATTAATGTTATTCAAGACTAGAAAATCTCCTGTCCCAGCGTCTATACCATTTTTCTTCCATAAATAACTTACATTGTCACCTTTTGCTTTTATATTAAAAATTGCTGTCCCCCCCTGGCATACAGTTAAATCGGATAGTGGATTAATAATTTCAGTCTGGGGAATAATTGTAACATTACCTTGACCTGTTCCTGTCTGGCTGCATCCGTTTGCCTGGGTAACTGACACAATAGTATATGAAGTTGTTACAGTAGGTGATACGGATAATGTGTATGGATTAACATTTACATTGGTAATTGTTGTATTTGATACACCATCGGAATATGTAAAATCGAAAGGCCCTGTACCAGAAAAATCCACATTAAGAGTTGTAGTGCTTCCGCTGCAAACTGTCTGTGTTCCGGAAATATGGGCTGTAGGAAGAGGCAAAATGGAGGTTGTCTTTGATATTTCATTTTTACATCCCGAGGCAGGATCGGCATATGTATAGGTTACAGTTGTATTTGAACCTGCAGTTAAACTTTGAGGATTAAAAGTTGCTGTTCCATTTCCGTTATCTGCAATACCCTGACCTGTAAATGATCCAGAAGGAACATGGTTGCCTGTAAGAAACTCAGGATTGCCATTATTACAATACCCAGTGGCATCCAAACCAGAAAAATTCACGACAGGTTTGTCATAAACTTTTACAGTCTGAGTGGCTGAACTTTGGCAATTACCATACTTATATGTATATGTAATAGTAAAAGTGCCTACTCCCGCAACTGCAGGATAAAACATATTTCCACTCACCCCCGGGCCTGAATAAGTACCAGTCCCTCCTGCCGGAGATGCAGCCGCCTGAGTAAGAGTGAAAGGATCTGTATATATACATACACTATTAATATTATTAAAAGTAATTACAGGTGCCTGTTCTACAACAATTTTCTGAATCGGTGAAGGTGTAGTACAACCATCGTAGAATTTATACTGTACATCGTGACTTCCTGCACCATAATGCGAAGGATCAAAAGTAGATGCCGTGGAACCATTAACAGTATAATATCCTCCTGCCGGACTACCACCGGTAAGTGTAAATGGAGAATCATTTGAACAGTATGTCCCAAAGGGATCAAGTGTAAGTGTCTGAGGGGTAATTATAACAATAGTCCAGGTTTTCCCCCTGTAACCTAAGGTAATAGTTCCAGGGTAATTATTTTTAAGTGTTTGCAGGTTCAGTGTAACATAATTGTATTGATAATCCCATCCGTTTGTAATCCCTGTGGCATTGGTGTTCCCGTTTATACTAAACTCATATACATTATGGGTATCGTAAACTCTGAGCACATCGCTCTTAACAGATCCTAAACAATATGTAATTGTTGAATTAACAGTATAATCTTTATTAAAGTAATCTGAATGAACATCATTTCCTGCCCCCCATTGTGAAAAAAGGTTTTGATTAGTGCTATATAATAGTACAAAACAAAATAAAACTGATAATTTCCTATATAACTTCTTTAAAAATTTCATATTCTGTTGACTATTTTACTTATTACTTACTAGCTTTATTATTTGTAAATGAACCTGTTCACACACTTTTAAAAGATCTTTTTTTGAATCAGACCTTTTTGGTTTGTTATTGTCACTCTATTTTTTCGGCAATAATTATCAAATACTTAATGTGAAAGGTTGCTCCTTTCGAGATATATTTTCCGTCTGTCTCAGAAATATCAAAAGGAAAACAAAAAACATATATAATGAATGAGTACAATACTTGCCAGAAAATATGTTAATAAATCGTCCAATCCTCCCTGTATTTTTGAGAATAAAATTTGTTCCAAAATATTTAAAAAGAGGCCCTGCCGTTCCAATCTTAATCATTATCAATAATTTAAATCACCTAAAAAACTAGTTTGCAAAACTACATCGACAAAATAAAATTATGGTATTACAATAAAAACAAAACGAGGCTTGTTACCTGATTGGGAAAGAACAGCACCTGATGTTTCCAGGTGTTTTTACTTAAGCATAAACAACAAACAGCAGAAAAAAATAATAATATAAATAATCTGCTTTTACCCGGAAGAATTTGTAAGTTCAACCTTTGGAATTTTTGGAAAATGTTATTACCATAACACTTTAACTATCTTGAAATATTATTAAATGATGAGACTTATATATTTATTTCTGACATTATCATTTATGGCTGTTATACAGGTCAAAGCCCAACAGAAGCCATGGATTGATTTTAATGGTAACGGAGTGATGGATGTATATGAAAATCCAGATGCTGAAACGGATAAACGTGTCAACGATCTGCTTTCACAGATGACTGTATATGAAAAAATGCAGATCCTGCATGAAGTAGCTCCGGCAATCCCAAGGCTTGGGATAAAAAAATATGACCATGGTAATGAAGCGCTTCACGGAGTTGTACGCCCCGGAAAATTCACTGTATTCCCTATGGCTATTGCACTTGCATCAACATGGAATCCTGACCTTATTTTCAAAGTATCATCAGCAATTTCTGATGAAGCGCGCGCCCGGTGGAACGAGTTGGAGCAGGGAACTCTTCAGAATGCAAAATACAGCGACCTGCTTGCATTCTGGTCTCCTACTGTAAATATGGCCCGTGATCCACGCTGGGGCCGCACCCCTGAGACTTATGGTGAAGATCCATTCCTGACCTCGCGCATAGGAGTTTCGTTTGTAAAAGGTCTTCAGGGAGATGATCCCCGATATCTTAAAGTTGTATCAACTCCAAAGCATTTCGCAGGGAATAATGAAGAACATAACAGGTTCAGATGCAAAGCCGTAATGTCTGAAAGAGCATTAAGATCTTATTACCTGCCTGCATTCAAAGCATTAATCACAGAAGGCAAGGCTCAGTCGATAATGACAGCTTACAATGCAATAAACGGAATCCCCTGTACTGCAAACAAATGGCTTGTGACAGATATTTTACGAAATGAATGGGGATTTAACGGGTATGTGGTATCCGACTGCGGAGCACCCGGATTATTGTACTCTGATCACAATTATGCCACAAGTCCGGAAGATGCTGCAGCGATATCTATGAAGGCAGGCCTCGATCTGGAATGCAGCGGATATTGTAAAGAGTGCTTCATATTCCGTGATTATCTCCCAAAAGCCTATGAGACGGGGAAAATCTCAGAATCTGAAATAAACTCTGCTGCTTTCAGGGTATTGAAAGCACGTTTTAAGCTTGGGATATTTGACGATCCGGCTCTGAATCCATACACAAAGATAGCCCCATCAAATGTAGGTTGCGCTGAACACCAGCAACTTGCTCTTGAAACTGCCCTTCAGTCAATTGTTTTGCTAAAGAACAAAGGGAATATCCTTCCTTTGAACCTTAAGAAGATAAAATCAATAGCAGTTGTAGGTATCAATGCCAACTCCTGCGAGTTTGGTGATTACAGCGGAGTCCCTGTAAATGAACCTGTTTCTCCATACGAGGGTATTTTACAGAGGGCTGGAGGAAAGATAAAGGTTAAAACAGTAATATGGGATACGGCTTCGATTAAAGGTCCTGAGCGATTCTCAAAAGAAAAAAAGCTTGCCGGAAGCAGTGATGTAGTTATAGCAGTGGTAGGCATCAATAAGACTATTGAAAGAGAAGGACTTGACAGGAAATCTCTTGACCTTCCTGCAAATCAGATGGATTTCATAAAAGAGATCTATAAATCGAACCCAAAAACCATTGTAGTATTGGTTGCCGGCAGCTCAATGACTATCAACTGGATACAGGATAACATTCCTGCCATTGTTAATGCATGGTACCCGGGTGAAAAGGGTGGGCAAGCAATAGCTGAAGTTCTGTTTGGCGATTATAATCCTTCAGGCAGGCTTCCTCTCACTTACTACAATTCAATAGACGACCTCCCGCCATTCGATGACTATGAAGTGTTTAACGGACGGACATACATGTTCTCCGATAAAAAGCCACTCTATGCATTCGGCTATGGATTAAGCTATTCTACATTCAAGTATGATGGTATTAAGATAAATCAGCAGCAAATAGTCGCCGGTGATACTGCAGAAATTTGTGTCGATATCCAGAACACAGGAAAATATGACGGTGACGAGGTAGTACAGTTATATCTTCATAACTGTAATGCATCAGAGAAAGTTCCTGTAAAACAGTTAAAAGCATTCAGACGTATTTCTCTGAAAAGCGGGGAAAAACAGACTGTTTCCTTCAGACTCTCAAGGGAAGATATGTCATACTGGAACAACCACAATGATTTTGTTCTGCTCCCAGGAGTGTACAATGTAATGATTGGTTCATCATCAGATGACATCAGACAAAAGATAGACTTTGAAGTCGTAAACAAATGATCATGAAAAAGTTATTTGTATGGATGTAATCTCATTGACAAAGAAATTACTTTCGTTCAATAGTATAAATCCCCCGGGAAATGAGGAGGAAATTGCCAGATTTACCGGGAGTCTTCTTTCTGAATGTGGCTTTACTGTTGCATATTATCCGTTTGAAACCGGACGTTTACACCTGATAGCTGAGCGTGGATTATCGTCTGATAAACCGCCTCTTGTTTTTTCAGGTCATTTTGATACAGTTCCACTGGGTAATCAGGAGTGGAGTGTTGATCCCTTTGCCGGGGAAATAATCGATGATAAATTATGGGGCCGGGGATCAAGTGACATGAAAGGCGGACTGGCAGCAATCATTATCGCATCTATAGAGGCATTTAAAAAAAATCCACCTGAAGGAGGAATAAGAATTATCGTTACAGCCGGAGAAGAATTAGGATGCCATGGAGCCAAACAACTTGCCGGGATAATTGACGGTAAAGGCATGGCCAGTGCAATAATAGTTGGTGAACCGACAGGAAACCTTCCTGCAACCGGTCACAAAGGAGCAATATATTTAAATGCTGTTACATCGGGACTGACGGCCCATTCGTCAATGCCGGAATTAGGAATTAATGCTATATATAAAGCTGCACGGTCAATATTAAAAATAAGTAACTTCAAATTCGAAGTGGAAAAGGATCCTCTTCTTGGTTATCCGACCATAAATGTCGGTAAGGTCAGCGGAGGTTTGAATCTGAATTCTGTTCCTGATCATGCTGAGTTCACAATTGATATCAGAACTACCACCAAATCCGATCACAACATAATACTGGCAAGGCTCACAGAAAAACTTGGCAGTGAGACAGTTCTTGAAACTTTAGTCAATCTTCAATCCGTTTTTACACCTGAAAAAGATCCTTTTGTACAACTTGTTTATGACCAATGCGAAGTTGAAAGATCAGAACAGAAATTTCCATATGCTCTCCCATATCTTACTGATGGCGCTGTGCTGCAAAAACTTTACCATGGCGTTCCCACAATAATTCTTGGTCCTGGTCAACCTGAAATGGCACACAAAACAGATGAATATTGCTATGTTCGATCACTTGAACAGGCAGTTGTTATTTATGAAAATATTATAAAAAAATGGAATCATTAAATAATGAAAAGTTTCCTGAGAAAATAGAAACTGAAGATCAGCTTGAAGAGCTTTTATCACGTCCGGACGATAAGGTGTCAGAGATGTTCTCGCGCCTTGACGGGGATATTTTGATATTGGGAATAACCGGTAAAATAGGGCCTTCCCTTGCAAATATGGCAAGAAGAGCCTGCGAAAAATTTGGGATAAAAAAACGCATCATTGGAGTCTCACGTCATGGAAACAGGGAACAGGAACATCTGTTCAGAAAATCAGAAATTGAAATTCGTCATGGTGATCTTCTGGACATCAACTTCATAAGAAGTCTTCCAAATGTAAAAAATGTTTTCTTCCTGGCCGGGATGAAATTTGGTTCTATTGATAATCTTCCTGAGACGTGGGCAATTAACACTTACCTGCCGGCGCTTGTTGCTGATCATTTTAAAGATTCAAGGATAGTAGCATTTTCAACCGGTTGTGTTTATCCTCTTGTACCATTAGAAAATGGTGGTTCGGTTGAGACTGACATGCCGATTGCAGCCGGTGAATATGCACAATCGTGTCTTGGAAGAGAAAGAATGTTCGAATTCGGAAGTAACAAGAATAAAACTGAAGTGGCATTAATACGTCTTAATTACTCTGTTGAGATGCGCTATGGTGTACTTACAGATATTGCTTTAAAGGTTAAGAATAACCTGCCTGTTGACCTTACTATGGGATATTTCAACGTAATATGGCAAGGCGACATGAACAACTTTGTCCTTCGTTCCCTTGAGTATACAAAAAGCCCTGCAACAATACTCAATATAACAGGTCCTGAAATCCTTTCTGTAAGAGATGTGGCAATAGAATTTGGAAAATTATTTGGTGTTGATCCTAAATTTGTCAATAAAGAAGCAGAAACAGCTTTACTCAACAACCCGGCAAAAGCCACAGAATATTTCGGCAAACCAGCGACCCCTGTCAGCCAGATAATTAAATGGATTGCGGGATGGCTAATGGATAATAATAAATTACTTGGCAAACCGACTCACTTTGAAGTCAGAGATGGTAAATATTAAACTCACAGCATTATGAACAGACAAATCCCTGCAGATATTATTACTGCATTCAATAATGGAGTTGTAATACCAGCACTTCCGCTTGCATTAAACAGCAAAAGGCAACTTGATGAACGGCGCCAGCGTGCATTGTTCAGGTATTATCTCGATTCAGGTGCCGGAGGAATTGCCGTTGCCGTTCACACAACCCAGTTTGCGATAAGGCAGCCTGAAATTGGTCTCTTCTCCCCCCTTTTGAGTATTGCTAATGAAGAATTTAACAGATTCTCATTAAAAACAAAGAGACCAGTTATCCGTATTTCAGGAGTGATTGGCAGAACTGAACAGGCCGTAAAAGAAGCACGTTTAGCATGCGATAATGGTTTTCATGCTGTTTTGTTAAGTCTGGCTGCTCTTCCAGATGATTCAAATGAAGATCTTATTAAACACTGCAGGTGTGTTGCCGAAATAATGCCTGTGATAGGCTTTTATCTGCAGCCTGCTGTAGGAGGAAGAAAACTTGACATCAGTTTCTGGCGCGAATTCGCAAAAATTGAAAATGTTATCGGAATAAAGATGGCACCATTCAACAGGTACCAGACACTTGATGTGGTGAGAGGCGTAATTGAATCAGGAAGATCAGAAGAAATTGCTTTATACACCGGGAATGACGACAATATTCTGGTTGATCTGCTTTCCGAATACAGAATATCAGATGGTAAAACTATTGTAAGTAAGCGTATTGTCGGAGGTTTGCTCGGACATTGGGCAGTATGGACACATAATGCCGTCAAACTGCTGGAGTCAGTACATAATGGTAACTTCTATCATGATGTCCAGCGCACATTAGCGCTTGCCAACAAGATTACTGACTGCAACGCCGCATTTTTTGATGTGGCAAATAATTTCAAGGGCTGCATAGTCGGGCTTCATGAAATATTGCGACGCCAGGGATTACTTGAAGGAGTATGGACTCTCAATGAGTCAGAGTCTCTTTCACAAGAGCAACTGAGAGAAATTGACAGGGTCTGTTCTGCTTATCCTGAGCTTAACGACAATGCCTTTATTGCCAAAAATCTTGACAAGTGGTTATCTTAAATATAAATGAGGCTGTCTCAAAAGGTTTTAATACTTGTTTACCCCTAAATCCCACTGACGCTTCGGTCAGTGCAGGCCTAAAGGGGACTTATTGAATACCAATCTCTTACAAACCCCCTTCAGGGGGTTTGGGGGTAAGGCAGGGCTTTTGAGACAGCCTCATTATAATAATTTGACCCAATTAAACTATTCTTCTGTTAACGGGATCCCATTCGGTACGCCGTTTCTCAAGATATGATTTATGTGCCATTAAACATGCAACACCTTCCTGAAATGCCATTTCTATATTGGCACTTGGGGTCTTGCCGCTACGGATACAATCGATCCACTCTTTAATATGCAGGTGGGTAACATCAACCGCACGGCCATTAATTGTTGTTGTTGTCAGTCCTCGTGAAGCATAATATTTTTCTGTTGCTGTAGTCACAGCATCAATCTTGCCTGAGTTTGGATTGAATGATACCATCGGACCCGACGGGTCAATCAAACCGGCTTCAATCTGCTTTTTATAACGTGTAGAGTCTGCATCAGCTGTTATGTTGATTGCTCCTCCCAGTTCCATGGATGCATCGTGTCCCATAAAAACACGTCCTCTACTCCTGCTGCTTGCCAGAGATGCTGTATAAAGCAGCGTAAGGTCATGGTTGGGATATTCAAAAACACAATGAAGTGTATCAGGCATATCCCTGTTATCTTTCCAAAAATACAAACCTCCTGATGATACAACATATTTTGGGATACCTATTCTGAGCAATTGGTTTACAGCGTCAAACTCATGAGTAAAAAGCTGCCCTATCAAACCAATATCATAATCAAAATATTTAGTCCAGTTATAATAGCGATCCAGGCTGAATGGTACATCCGGCGCACCACACAACCATTGTTTCCAATCGATAGATTTCTCATCACCCGGTTTTGGATTGCCGTTCTTATCAAGGTTTCTGATCCATGCACCATCTGCTGTGTTACGGTTGGTCGTTGTCTCAACAAGAGTTATTTTACCAAGAATATCCTTTTTAATAATATCTTTAGCCTGCTGAAATACAACACTTTGAGGAACCTGATGTCCTAACTGATACACAACTTTACTGTTTTTTACAGTATCATATAATTCGTATAACTGTTCTTCAGAATGTGCAGGAGCCTTTTCACAATAAATATGCTTCCCTGCTTTTGCAGCTGCAGTGGCAATAGGGGCATGACTATGGTCGGGAGTTGCTATCATGACTGCATCAATATCCTTATCGTCAAGCATTTCCTGATATGTACGATATCTTTTTACAGGGATGTTCGCTGATTTTGCACCACCAGCTCTTGTTTCACTCCGGGCTGTGGTAAGTCCGTTTTCAGCATGAAGGTCAAAAACATCGCATATTCCTGTTATCGCAACATTAAGATCCTCCTGTGCCATCCAGTCGTCAAGGGTATTGTTTGCTTTTCTTTTTGCAACATCATCAGGGTGCATATAACCAAGTCCGTTTGCATGGGATACTGCTCTGTTCCCGAAGCCGATAAGACCAATACGGATCAGATCGCTTTTAGCTCCGGAGGAACTTTTCAATATGACAGGCGCCTGAATATTTTCTAATCCTAATTCCTGGATAATTCTGTTTTTCTTATCCTGATCATAGGCGTATTTTTTTAACAATTCAAAGGTAAATGCTCCCAAAACAGGAACTCCTACCAGGGCTTTTAGTAATGTCCTGCGCCTGATAGATGTTTTTCCCTCAACCTCATTCTTTACTTCAGACTTCTTCGGCTGATCTTTTTCTTTTTCCATTATATTATTCCTCCATCATATTATTACGATTTCTAAACCTGCACACCAATGCATCCAATCCCCAGATGTAACCGGAAGGAAATACAGCCAGAACAACCAGGGCAACAGACTCAATAAGTGTTTTGTTTATTACCAGGTAACTTCCTTCAGTAGGAAGAGTATATTCCAATCCTACAAGCGGAGGACTGTTCAAATAGTAAACAAAAAGAAGCAATGACCCGGAAAGAGCGGCAACCTTTGTAAAAAGGCCAAGTATCAGGCCTAATCCAATAGCAATAAGCCCCCAGGTATTAAGGAAATCTACCGTGCTAAGTACAGCCGGATGAGTAATCACCCAGTTAGAAAACCCGGAAAGGATCCATTGAGATTCCTTAAGAAAAGAAAATGATGTCCAGTTTGGAATTAACAACTTTGAGAACCCCTCATACAGACAGTGCCAACCAATTAACATCCTCAATGCAACTAAAAAAAATTTCTGCATCTGAGTATAAGTATTGTTTTCTTTCATGAGTTTAATAATGTTAATAACTGATGTTACTGAAATAAAGTAAAAAAACAGCTAAAAATAATAAGAAAAATCAGAAATACGTTGTCATAGTAAAACCAATACTTGTAATTAACAAAATTTAATTTTCTTAAGTTAAACCGTGACCAGTCCAAAAGAATATTTACCAATGTCATTTTAAATGTAAATTGAATAAAAAAACAATTAATTTTGAGCATATCATAATAAATAACAAACTATCACTTCCATAATAATTTCAAATAACACTGAACCTGGAATGATTCTGTTTGTTGATATTTATGAGAATATTATAAAGAAATAATAGTTTCAGATGAAAGCTATCAATGTTTTAATATTTTTATTCTTTATTATAGCCTCAGTACAGGCTTATTCACAATCATCATACTTCATAGGCACCTCACAAGCCTCTATTGAACCAGATCAGTCCCTGATCTCACTTCATCTTGGTGGTTACGGAGCCCCCAGGGATGGACGTTTTACGCTTCAGTGGATCAACAAAACACCAGTTCCTGAAACGGTTGCAATGGAAGGATCAGACAATAAATTATTTATTGCCGGTAAAGGAAACATTATGTTAATGGATCTTTCAGAGAACAATTCTGTCTGGAAATCTGTAGCAAGATATGATAACATAAAGGCTATAGCTGTGGCTGATGGAAAGCTGTTGTCGATGAATAATAAAGGTGAACTGCTTGAATCGAAATCTCTGGAAACAATTAAATGGAAAACAATTGGTTCAGTCGACGAATCGGTTGTAGCTCTGTCTGCTGCAGGCAACAAGCTTTATGCGGCAAATGGAAAAGGGCTAATGTGGGTAGCAGATCTTTCAGGCAAAAGCATAGTATGGACAAAGCTTAAAACGACAAACAACATAATAAGCATTGCCGCCAATAAAGAACAACTGTATGCCCTGACTGGTGAAGGCATCATTTACAAATATCAGGGAGGAAAAGATCCACAATGGCTTAAGATAGCCTACAGAAATGGAGTAACCATAAAAGAGGATATAAGACATATTGCAATTGTCAATGACAGATTGTTCGGAATAAGCAATGATAATTTTCTTTATATGGGTGAACACCGTAGTGAAGGCAATCTTACGGCAAGGGCAATGGCAATCAGAAACGGTGAGAAAACTGTTGTTATAGTAAATGTGGATGTTTGCGGACTCAATGACATTTTTACAGGGCTGGTAAAAAAAGAGATCTATGAAAAGAGCCATATTCCTGCATCAGCAATTTTCATTAATTCTGCACACACTCACTTTGCTCCTGTTTCACAAAACTGGTTTACCTGGCAGGAGCCTAACCAGTTGCCTGACAGTACATATCTCTATTCAACAATAAAGAATGGTATACTAATGGCCATAGATAATGCTCTGAAAACAATGGCACCGGCAGAGTTATATTTTGGAAGGGGAAGTGTTGATATCGGCTATAACAGAAGTCTTAAAGACCATCAGGAAATTTACGACAGTGCAGTAGATGTGATCAAGGTCGATTTTTCCGGGAATGATAAGGAAAGTTATCTTATTCTGGCAGCCTGCCATCCTGTTTTCAGTACTGCAGGAACACTTCATTACACAATAAGTGCCAACTATCCTGGTGTGTTACGGAACCTGGTTGAAGAAAGGACAAATACATCCAACTCATTATTTCTTCAGGGCACTGCAGGGGATATCAATCCGAAAGATGATGGTGAGTACATAACCGGAGAGAGACTGTCAAATGAAGTCATTGCCATCCTGAACCGTCCCATGACTAAACTTGAAGGACAAATATCATATTACCTTGACACAATAAACCTTCCCGTAACCCCATGGAGTAATGAAAAGATTGCAGCATACAGGGCAGACAACAGCACCAGACCAGGGGAAATCTATTCTGAAAAAAATGTCAAATGGTGCGACCTGATGATGAAGTATAAAGCTAATGGCACAATGCCTTCATCAATGCCGGTTTACGTTAATACCATAAATATAGGCAACTGGAAGCTGGTAGGATTCTCAAGAGAAACAACCACAGGGTATGGCCTGGGAGTCAAAAAACTATGGCCCGATAAACTGATATCAGTTGCAGGATATACAAATGATGTATCAAGTTACCTCCCAACACATATGCATATTGATGCACAGACATATGAAGGTCTGGATTCCTTTTTCTGGTACGGAATGCCCAATGTATTCCCGGAGAATGTAGATGAGATCATTCTAAACAGAATTAAATCATTGGAACGTTAATTTTTTATACTTTACCCGTACCAAATTCACCAAACATCCTTATTCTTTTAATTATCTAAACATGAACAAGCTAAAGAAAGTCTACAGAGACATATCCAGTCCAATCATTATTATTGGTGCACTTTTTTTTGTATTCGGTTTCATCACCTGGCTTAATGCAGTACTTGTCCCCTATCTCAAAATTGCCTGCGAACTGAACAATTTCCAGTCGTACCTTGTGGCGTTTTCATTCTACATTGCATATTTCTTCATGTCAATACCTTCGGGATG
This sequence comes from Bacteroidales bacterium, assembly GCA_035354395.1. GTDB lineage: Bacteria > Bacteroidota > Bacteroidia > Bacteroidales > VadinHA17 > LD21. The sequence goes on from DAOQAX010000004.1 coordinate 14,366, forward strand.
GTTTCTGGAATATACTGGATATAAAAAGGGAATGACGGCAGGTCTGATCATTATGGCTATTGGATCGATCATTTTTATTCCTGCAGCTATTACAAGGACATATGGTTTATTTCTTACCGGGTTGTTCATCCAGGGAGCCGGAATGGCATTACTTCAGACGGCTTCCAATCCTTATGTAACCATTATCGGCCCTATTGAGAGCGCCGCAAAGCGAATCAGCATAATGGGTATATGCAACGGTGTTGCAGGGGTGCTTGCTCCGGCAATTCTTGGTTTTATTACTCTGAAAGGCGCTGATGAAATTGTACAGAAGCTCACCACTATGACCATTGATCAAAAAAACCTTGAGCTTAACGCACTGGCTTCCAGGGTCATAATCCCTTATGTTTTAATTATGATCTCCCTGTTGCTCCTTGCAATCTTTCTCTATTTCTCAAATCTTCCCGACATAAACGCCGAGGAGGAAAATGCAATGGTTGAAGAGGGAGCTACAAATAAGACAAACATATTCCAGTTTCCACATTTGTTGCTGGGAGTATTTACTATATTTTTATATACCGGAGTTGAGGTTATAGCAGGAAATACAATAATCAGCTATGGCGTGTTTCTTGACATTCCTATAGCAACAGCTAAGTTTTTCTCCTCGTTCACCATATTTGCAATGCTGATCGGATATGTTGTAGGAATTATTGCAATTCCAAAATATCTTGAGCAGAAAAATGCCCTTATCATATCTGCTATCCTTGGACTTTTCTTCATTGTACTGGCTCTTTTAACACATGGATTCACATCTGTTATGTTTATAGCTTTACTGGGTCTGGCAAATTCATTGATGTGGCCTTCTATATGGCCATTGGCAATAACTGAGCTGGGACGTTTTACTAAAACAGGATCATCAATGATGGTAATGGCGATATCAGGCGCTGCAGTTATACCATTGTTGTACGGACGTATAGCTGATGTCAGTACTCCAAAAGTTGCTTATTTCATTGTTATACCCATATATCTTTGGGTGCTGTTCTATGCCTCTTACGGTCATAAGATAAGGATTAAAAGTTAAATAAGAACTGATACGGATGTTCACAGAAAGTGCGAATTAACACTCTGAAGAACTGACACGGAGTTGCACGGAGAAGTCACAGAGTTACACGGAGAAGAACTGACACAGTATTGCACAGAGAAGTCACAGAGTGACACAGAGAAGAACTGATACATAGTTACAAAGAAAAGGCACAAAGTGTGATCCTTGTGCCTCTCAGTGTAAGTTCTTAATAGTAAAACAAAAAAGTAAACTATCTACTCGTTTACAGCCTTTTGTATCTTAATGATTGCTTCAGCATATTTTTCCATATCTTCCTTTGGCCCAAGCATTCCTGTCTGCATGATCCATACAGCTTCTTCGTAGCATGCTTTCTCAGTTACCGGACAGCACACTTTTGTATAGTCTACATATTCAGGGATGGCATAGCACATAAAATTCTTCTTCTGGAACAATGGTTGTTTATAAAGCGGCTGGGGATACCCCATGAAGCATGGAACTCCTTCAGCAGCCAGCATATCTGCAAACTCCGGTTTCGAAAGATTGTTAAATTTTGATTTGTCATATTTAAAGATGTAAATATGATAACTGTGAACTGTTTCTCCTTTTCCTCTTGAGAGTGGTTTAATACCATCAATTTTTTCAAGAAGCGAATTCAGATAGTTTCCGTTTTCAAAACGACGTTTTGTCTGTTCCTTAAGGTTCTTCATCTGGTTCATCAACAATGCAGTCTGAAGCTGAGTTATTCGGTAATTGCATCCAAGATAATGATGTTCATACCATTGTCCTCCTTTTACGCGGCCAACATTACGAAGTGAATTCACCATGTCATATAATTTCTCATCGTTGGTAATTACAACACCACCTTCGCCGCAGTTAAGATTCTTTGATGACTGGAAACTAAAACAACCTGCATCGCCAATACTGCCGAGCTTTTTGCCCTTATATTCTGCACCATGTCCATGACAGGCATCCTCAATTACTTTCAGATTATGTTGCTTTGCAATAGCCATAATTTTATCCATTTCACAAGCCTGACCTGCAAAGTGAACCGGGATTATTGCTTTTGTCCGCTTAGTTATTGCAGCTTCAATCCTGGAAGGATCGATGTTGTATGTATCAGGATCAATATCTACAAAGACAGGCACACAATTTGCTTCAAGGACAATGGTTGAGGTTGCAATAAAGGTGTATGGCGGAATTATAACTTCATCACCAGGACGGACTCCACAAGCTATTAATGCAAGGCGCAATGCTACTGATCCATTAACAGTTGCCAGAGCATATTTTGTACCGCAGAATGCAGCAAACTTATCTTCAAAATCCTTTACCAGGTCAGCACAATCAGGATTTCCCCATTTCCCGCTACGCACAACATCGGCAACGGCATTTACATCTGTTTCATCAAAAATCGGCCATGGATACTTTCTGTCAATTGTTTTCGGTCCACCGTTAATAGCTAAATTCTTTTTCATATCATATCGTATTATAAATGTTTATAACATAATTTTATCGATTGAAGTGATGATAATGGCATACATTCTTCAGTCTGAACATTGTTTTTAAGGCATTGTGCAAAATATGCAATTTCATCATAATAACCTGTTCCTGCATCGCCTGCAGCTACTTCCTTTATGCTTTTATCATCAGCAATGTGAATGACATCTCCCTTTAAAGTTGTGTACATAATGCTTGCCTTTTCAAACTGAGCCATATAGCCTGCCTGAAAAGGAAAATTGCTGTGGAAGGTATTTCCGCCTTCTATCTTCACATGAACATCTTTTTCTTTATAGTTCCACATGGCACTTATATAGTCGTGTTTGCTCATGCCGCCGGGCAGATAACTGCACTTTATCTCTAAAGGGGATCCAAGAACATAATTAGCATAATCAATATCGTGAATTACAAGGTCAAACAACGCGCCTCCTGATGTGCCTGAAATACTTTTCTCTTTCCATTGCCCCCATCCGGGAAGCCCTGAGAACCTTGATAATGACAGAAATCTCAGCTCACCGAATTCTTTTGAATCAATCCATTGTTTAAGCTTCCTGTATGGTGCCATAAAACGAACCACATGGCCAACCATAATACTCTTTTTTTTCTCTGTTGCCAGGTTTATAAGTTCTTCTGCCTGCTTTACATCAAGACAAAATGGTTTTTCTACAAAAACATGTTTTCCTCTTAACAATGATTTTTTTGATATCTCATAATGAAGATCCGTATGGACACATACATTAACTACGTCAACATCTTCAGAGTCAAGACAATCATCAACATTTGAATACTTATGGATATTATCCAGATCGTGCACATCAATCTCTCCTGTTGAGAAATTCCCGCTTTTTGAATGAAGATTTTTTTCAATCATTTCCGGATTTACATCAACTATGGCGACCAGCTTCAGATCTTTATTTTTAAGAATATTCAGGGAATGAGTCATCCCCATAAATCCAAAACCAACAACAGCGACTTTAATCATTTCAGTAATGGCAAATTATTGTTTAATGTTTAAAAACGGGATATTGAAATCCCTGAAATTTATACTCAAATGTATTAAAACATTTGATATTATGTAACTAATCAGTTTCTATAAAAATAAAGGGGTTGGGGTAAAAAATCAAAAAATGGTCTGGTTTTTAAATATATCAATGACAATGTTTTGTAAGTAGTCAGGTATGCCTTTTGAGATTCTTCACTTCAGCCAGCGGAGTGAAGAATCTCAAAGGATCAGCAGGAATTGAATAAATGAACTTCTGATTATTTCACACCATATTATTCATAAAGCCTTGAATGAAGTCAAAAGGAATATAATTTATTCTATCCATTCCGAGAAGATATCATACGGCTTATCAGATGGCTTTATTGAGGTGATACAAAGCTGAGCTAAACCGTTTTTTTCTGCATATGCCCGTTTGACAATATCAAGATCCGTATTTATACTTTCCATATCTGATTTTTTGCCGGCTCCATCTGTGACACCTGCCATTAAGAGCCTCCTCGGTGAAAGAGCTGCTGCAAGGTCGGGAAGATCATAAGCTTTCAAAGCACCAGGAACAGTACCTGATATAAATGAAGAACTATAAAAACGATTCATAACTATTGACATGTACGAAGAGCAGGGTTCGATAAGGGCAATCCTTGAAATTGAAGAATCGAAAGCTGCTGCATGAAGCAGGACAGGAGACAGCTCTTTTCTGGCCACACCATAAATATCAGTTATTTTATTATCATTTTTCAGCATCCTTACCAACCGTACAACATCGCCTGTCCTTATTCCAACAATACTCCGGCCTATTAGCATGGAAGCATACCATATATTGTGTGAATTACCATCAATATAAGCATCTCCGTGAAAAGTACCCGGCCCCATCTCTCCTGTTCCAATCAGATCAGGAGCCAGAACCGTAAAACCATTATCGACAAACCATTCTATCTCTCCACCCACAGAAGCCTCGGATGATTTTCCTGAAGGATGAAGATAAATCACTGCTTTATTATTTGGCTTATCAGGAATAAAAAAGAGAAATGGGATCACATAATCTCCCTCTCCTTTTAAAAAGTATTTCTCAATTGAATAATCATCCATTTTAAAACGTCCTGTAAAAACAGGATCTTCAACTTCTGACGGTTCCTGATATCCCGATAATTTTCTTGCTGAATTCAAAGCATCAGGAATATGAGTTGCAAGGTTATTCCGTGCAGACTGCAATTCGCCGGAAAGTTTCTCTGCATCTTTCCGGTTGAGACTAAAAACGGTTTCACACGGAAATGAAGTTGAGACCTGACCTGTCGATGTCACCTGCATTTCCTCAATGGTCAGGAGAGTTACCTCTTCATCAGCCATACTCCCGGGATTATTCAGGCTCTTCTGAAAAAATGCATACAATGCTTCCCTGTTCTTTTTTGATGAAGAGTGAGGATAGTCATCTTCCACCCTTCCAAAAGCATTCTCTTTCCCATAAGCTTTATAAATCCGCGACACCTCTTTTTCAGTCTCTTTTGCACCCTGTATACTGAACATATCACGAGTTGTGGTAATCATCAATGCCGGCTTCGGAGCTCTTACAATCAGAAAATCAGGATGATCAATCCCCCGTAATATTTCATTAAACAGATTCTGTTCCGCATCCTGATTGCCAATTGTCTCCAGCAACCTTGTAAAGTTGGTTATATAGCACTCGGGAGCGGCTGCATATATACGATTGTCCATTGCCGCAATATATGCCGACTGGGTTCCTCCACCAGAGCGCCCGGTTATCCCGATTCTTGTTGTATCAACTTCTGCCCTTGAAAAAAGATAATCGACGGCCCTTATGCCATCCCAGATCATATATCTGGCCTGCGAACTTCCGGTAATAAATGTTTGTGATCCAGGATAAGAGTGCTCATTAGTAGGCCCTCCCACAGATGATCTTTTGGTTTTCTGGTCATAATATTCAAGTCTTTCCCCCTGCCCTACCGGATCAAATGCAAAGACTATAAAACCCTTATTTACAAGATTCAATATCACTCTTTGGTAAACCTCACTTCGATAGCCCTCCTCAGAATGGCCACTGCAATAGATAATTGCAGGTGCTTTTTTCCGTTTTTTAAGAGTCTGAGGTATGAATAGGGAAGATGTAACAAAAAAGCCTGGCTGAGACTCAAATATTATATGTTCTACCCTGAATTTTTCTTTATTAATAGTTCTTATGGTTTTTGCGTTTAGTGGAGTCTTTCCGGGAAACGGACCAACTATATCAAGAAGCGTTTCGCTTATCTCTTTTTGTCTTTCCTGCCAACCGGCCAGTGAACTAATTCCTTTAATTTCACTTTCCCGCCTGGCAAGAAGCAAATAAGCCTGATCGGAAAGATAATGATATAACGAATTAGAAGCATCGCTGTAAAGAAGCCAGTTATTCTTTACTACATCCAGATCATTCTGGGCATTTACATTTTTCCCAGAAATAATAAATATCACTGACAGGGTAATCAGGATTTTTTTAACATATGCATTCCAGGTTGTTGTCATATCTCAGAGTTTTATAAATATCTTTTTTCGATAAAGGATCCAGCTTACCACCCATAACATGAATGTAAAAGTTAAGGCATATAAAAGTGATCCGTTGAATTTTCCGGCAAGAGGAAGAAAACATGTTGAATATATCCAGTTTGTCAGGGATACTGATTCTCCTGTTCCGGGAAGTGCAACCCTGACCCTGAAGGCCAAAGCCATAAACTGCGACAGAGCATAGATAAATATGGCATTCATCCCAAACATCAGGAAAGGTTTGCTCCAGCCTGTATATCCCTTTATATCAATGAGCCAGAGAAACAGAGCAAGCAATATTGAGGCAAAACCGCTGGTGTAAATGACAAATGAACTGGTCCAGAGTGGTTTATTTATCGGAAACACCAGGCTCCACACCAAGGCCAGGGCCACTCCTGCTGCTCCAAATAAAACAAGTCGTTTAACAGCTTTCAGCTTGATTTCACTGGTATCGGTCAACCTTCCTGCAAGATACCCAAACAAAACGTTGGCAACAGATGGAAGAGTGCTTAAAAGACCTGTCTGATCAAACCTGACTCCATGAAATTCAGGCACATGATTTAGTCCAAGTATAGCTATATCGAATGTCCTGACAAAATTCCCTTCCAGGGAGAAGGGATAATCACCACCAAAAGCCAATAAAATGATCCAGTATCCCAGCAAAATCAATGCTGTAAAAACCATTACCAGATTCAATCTCAGACAAAGGACAATAAATGAAGCAATTGCATATGCAACAGCAATACGAGGCAACACTCCCATTATCCTTATATTTGACAGATCAAAGCTCCACATTGAACACCAGCTGATAAGAAACCCTATCAGATAGATAAGGAATGTACGTCTCAGTATCTTAAGTACAAGCTTACCGGTAAGTTCATGGTTATACTTTTTGTACGAGTACCACATGGCTGCTCCCATAATAAACATAAAAAAGGGGAAAACCATGTCAGTCAGGGTACATCCGTTCCACGGTGAATGCTTTAGTGGAGCATATACATAACTCCAGTTTCCGGGATCATTAACTATGATCATGAATGCAATAGTCAACCCACGAAAAACATCAAGAGAAACCAGCCTTTTATTATCAACCATAGTATCAACTGTTTTTACACCACATTAATGCCTGCAAGAACTATTCTTCCTGTTCATTCATTTGATATTTTCACATTTCGAATCCTGCATATCCTGAGGCAGAACCAAATTACAACAATTTATGTTAAACTTTAATAAAGTATTCCTTTTATTAAAAATCAAGTGTTAATTTTGAGTAATAGATAAACCAAATTAATCTTTACTAAATACTAACCAATAATCATGAAAACTTTAAGGAAAATTATTTACTATGTCCTGCCCGCTTTGTTGCTCGCTCTGATCAGCAATGCGGTCTCCTCGCAAAGCCTTGACGGCTATAAATATAACGAGGCATTTTATCCGGACAAGAACGCAGTGATCACCAACTCGCAGTTTAACGGATATACTAACTACTGGCACGATATCTATCGTGAAAAAATCAGTTATGGAAATCTTTTCAAATGTGCCATTCCAGACATTAACAAAACAATAGCACAAAGCAAATTAGATATTGCCGACGACATGAATATTCCCGGGCTGTTTTTACAGGAAGGATTCATTTATAATCTTCTAAGCGGGCAATATGTTACTCTTGATCAACCGACAGTACAGAAACTGGCAGAATCAACTGTAAATAATAATGTTCTTGTGATTACTGATCCTGATTCGGAAGCAGGCAAGAAACTTGCTGATAAGCTTCCCAGGGAGAATGTATGGAAAGAGACCATGAAAAGCCACCAGTATGAAGCTAAAGGTTTTACAGGAATAAACGCCTATTATCTTGAAAACGGTTCAAAGAAGATCTTTGTCATCTCATCAAAAGACAAAGGCCTCCGCGACAAACTCATGGAGGTGATAGCCAACACAAAAAACATTATTGATAAATATGATCTGCATCGCGGATGGTTTGGTGCTGAAACTCTTTTAAAAAGCGTAACCTGTACTCCAGGGCATCCTCTCGATGTAATAGGAAAAGGAATGAATGAAGGCAATACATGGTTTACCTTCAGTGGATACATGGAGTTCCTTGAACAGAAAGAACTTGTGAACTGGCTGGCAAAAGTGAATCTTCCGGTTGTTGCTGATGTTGGATACGGACAGATTTATGGTCTAAAAGATTACGACGGACTTCAGGTTCAGAGTATGACAACAGATGAATCATGGGTTAAATATGCTCACGAGAAAGAGGGATATGTATTCAGATCAGTAGATAACGATGCTGCCAATCTGTTTCATTATGACGGCTATTTTGCAACTGAAGGCTATAAAAGGACAATTGACAACGAGAATGTTCCTTTTGTAGCAACAACAGGCGCTTTATATAATGATGCTGTACCATGTATGGTTCTTTTCATCAAAAAAGGCGAACAGATAACCAAACAACTCATGTGGGAATCAATTATGGACAGACGCGAAGTTGCTGTTATTGAAAATGGCAAGATGATGGGACCTGCTCTTTACCGTAATTCTCTTGAATTGTTGCTTCTTGACCGTGTTTTCCTTGAGGAATATTTTGGCGACAGGGTTGACATTGAAGCATCAACAGAAGACTATACACTTAATATAAATCTTAACAACACTTATTCTCATTCCGTTTCTGGTGCCCTTGACATTGTGCTTCCTCCGGAGCTGAAGATGAAAGGTAATAAATCAACAAGTATTACACTCCCTGCCAACAGCTCAAAGACAGTGAAATTCGAGTTGCAGCCTACTGCAAGCGCTATGAATAATACAAATCCAATAGCAGTTCACTTTAAATGGGAAACAAGTAAAAAAAGCACTCTCACAATGCTTAATCTGCCTCGCGCAATTTCCGTTCAGCAGCTTCTTTATGGCCACACACCAAAGGTCACATATCCTGTTACTATTCATAATTTTACAGAAAAATCATCGTTCCCTGTAAAAGTTGAGGTTCTTGATAAAAACAACCCGAAGAAAGTCGTTTACAGTACTTCAAAGACATGCAACGCAACAACCGGAAAGTTCGGCGAGATGTCATTTGATCTTGAGGTACCTGCAGGAAGTTATAAAGTAAAGGTTTCTGCCCTTGGTGTTGAAAATATCAGCCAGCTGGGTGTTGAAACGGCGTCAGGCGCTCCTATCTTGTATGAGATCGACCTTAACAATGATGGTGTTAATGAATACCGCATGGAAAATGACAGTGTCAAGATTACTCTGCTCAGAACCGGTGCACGTGTAATCGAATACATTGTAAAATCAAAGAATGATAACGTATTTTTCAAACTATGGCCGGAAAAAGCCAGTGACGACAAACGTGCATACAGATACAGAGGTTACTATCCCTATGGCGGTTTTGAAGATTTCCTCGGACAAGGCAGTATGGAAACCCATAAAGTATATGATGCTGAAATCATCAAAAAAGAGGGCGATTATGTCCGCGTTAAAATGACAGCTGATTATTTTGGAAATAAAATTGAGAAGATTTTTACGCTTTATGGCAATTCCCCTCTTCTGGAAGTTCAGTTTGCCCTTACATTCAAAAACCCTGAAGCAAATGTAATTGGTCCGCAACCTATACTTGAACTTGGTGAAAAACACGGAACAGAAGATGTATTCACAGTACCTGAAAAAGATGGCTTACACGAGTACAGAATGAAGATGGAAGACTATTACGGTAGGTTATTCTTCCTGAAGGAAGGATGGAATGCAGGTTATGACACAAAACAGAATATCTCATTTGTAGGCGCATATCCTGTAACAGAACCAATGTTCCTTCACATGTGGATGAATCATCCGAAGAATTCCGAAGCTCATTATTACTATGTTGAATTCCAGCCATGGATTCCAATTTATCAGAAGAGCGTAATGTATTTCTCATATTATATGTGGGGTACAGGCGGTCCTTATGAAAATGGTCTTAAAGAATTAAGGAACAGGAACCTTATCACTGAACAATAATGGCATTTAAACTTTAATGAGGCTGTCTCAAAAACTCTGCATTACCCCCACCCCCTAAAGGGGGCTTCGTAAGAGACTGATATTAAACAAGTCCCTTTTAGGCCACCACTGACTGAAGCGTCAGTGGGATTCAGGGGTAAACAAGGATTAAAACATTTTGAGACAGCCTTATTAAATAAATCTTTTTATTATGAAGAAAACAAAATCATTTTTACTTAAAACTTTATTCGTTTTCCTGACTGCAGTATTAGCCTTATCAGCTAATGCTCAGAAGCCGAAAGGAGAAAAGGAACTGAATATTACAAAAATTGAGCTGGGTTATCCCTGCCCGTCTATACCTTACTATCATGTTAAGGCAGATCTGGAACTTCCTCAGTCTTCAATAATTGAAGTAGAAGCATCAGTTGATGGAAAGGCTCTCAGAGCTATAGAGCTCCGCAGAGAAGATGATCTTAAAGAGCTTAACAGACCTCCAATAGCGGAACTTCCGCCTTCAGGCACAAGTGTTTCACACGACGCCATGCACTACAAAAATGTAAGTGTTATCGGATGGGTTAAATGGCAGCCCGGACAGAACTACAATGTAAAAGTATCTGTCCGCATGAAAAAATCAGCTCAGCCTTCAAATGATGATATAATGATCTCATCATCAAAAAATGTTACAGCCCCGAAGGGTGTAGAAGTCTTTGATAAAAACTGGAAAAGCTACAAATCAATCATTCTGAGTGAGACTGCCGGTATCGACAGAAAAGACGAACCGGTTGAAGTACTCCTTGCATTTTATCCAGATGAAGCCCAGCAGTTAACACGCGATATACGTGTAATGGCTGTTGATCCCAAGACCTTTGAACTTACTGAAGTTCCATCACAGGTTTACGATGTAATGGAAAATCTCCAAAAAGATGACCTGGCACCTGACAAAAACGGGAAACCTACCCGGACCATTCCACTGTGGCTCCCTACTACAACTGTAAGAGTTGCTTTCCTTGCCAACGTATCTGCAAAAACAAGCCGTGTCTTCCTGGTTTATTATAATAATCCAGATGCTATGGCCAAGATTTACCAGACAGATCTGCGTGTTCAGGGTGAAATGCCAGGGCTGCAGATTGATAACAGCGTTTTTTCAGTAGTATTGCATCCTAACTCTGGTCATCTTGATCAGATTACATTGAAAAGCAAACCTGATGCTCCTATTTATCACAGGCTGGAGACCAACGGAGCAGTGCATTGGAATCCCGACATATACGTTCCGCCACGGGCATGGACACATACAGCCGACTGGAAACCGCCAAGACATATGGCATCAGTTGCCGGTTCTGTAATAGCACGAAGCGAAGGCTCTGATAATATGCGTGATATGCCTGAGGTTACAGCATCAGTAAGGTATGAATTTTATCCTGAGGTGCCTTATTTCATAAGCTCTACATCAATGAGGATAAATGAGACAGTCAATGCTCTTGCTCTCAGAAATGCTGAAATGTGTTTTAAACGTGAACTCTTTACAGAAGCTGCATGGTATGATGTTATAAGAGATACAGTCATTGTTTATGATGTAAACAACATACCCGACCTTACTGACCTTAAGATGGAAGCTGATGTTCCCTGGATCACTTTCTTTAATAAAGAAAAAGGCATAGGTTTTGCCGGCATTCAGCTCAGCTATGCCAATGCCAGTGTAGAATCACCTTTAAGACTTCTTAATCCATATTTTTATATCACTGTAGGTCCCTGGATATACTGGGCCCGTGCTTTATCACATCCTTATCTTTCATCTAACATGCAACAGTTGGTTCCTGTTTTGAAAGGAAATATATTTTCTGAGAAATGGGCCTATCTGATTTACAAAATTGATAAAGACGGCGACCAGTTTGCTGAAATCCGCAAATGGCAAAAGAAACTTACTAATCCTTTAAGGATTCAGCTTGTGGAAGAGGTTGACGACCGTGTGCCAAAAACATTACAGGAAGTTTATATAGATGACGGCAAAACCGGTTGGGAAGGCCGTGGTACGCATAAATAATAATTATTTAAAAATCATAAGGGCTGCAGAATACTTCTTCCGGCAACAACATGATATAAAAAAGAAAAAAAACAATTTGAAACTCAATTAACAAATGTATTTAAACAAGATTCTTATCGTTTCATCATTTATTATGTTGTTGATCTCAGGATGCAGCAGCTCAAACATACAATCAGACCAGAGGGCCGACCTTGGAAAGGCCCTCTGGATAACTGATTCAAAAGTGTGGCCCGTTGCTGACTCGCTTATGTATGGAGATATTCCTGCTCCTGCTTTCAGAAAGGAATTCACAGGTAAGCCAGGCATAAAGTCGGCAACATTATGCATTACAGCTGCCGGTTATTACAGTGCTTCAATCAATGGAAAAAAAATCGGATTGAATTATCTTGATCCTGCATGGACAAACTTTTCCAAACGAGTCTATTATGCTGAGTACGATCTTACATCAGATATTACTCAGGGTAAAAACTGCATTGGGGTAACTCTGGGAAACGGTTTCTATAACCCGCTCCCGATGAAATTGTGGGGCAAATATAATTTACGAGATGCTCTGCCCAACGGAAAGCCTGAACTCATTGCACGATTGAAGATTGAGTATAACAACGGAGAAACAGAAGAGGTCGTTACTGACAAATCATGGAAATACTCCTATGGACCTATACTTAAAAACAATGTCTACCTTGGTGAAGTTTATGATGCCGGGAAAGAAATTGCAAACTGGAACATGGCTGGTTTTAATGACAGTAACTGGGAAAAATCAGTTGAAGACAGTGGCCCAGGCGGGCACCTTGAAAAAGCATTTTTCCCCCATATACAGATTACCCATACACATAAGCCTGTTTCAATAACTTCAACGGAAAAAGGTGACTATATTGCAGATCTTGGAGTAAATTTCACCGGGCTTTACAAGATCAGGCTAAAAGGACAACCCGGTGATACTATTACTTTCAGATTCGGCGAAAGAATTTACGATGACGGTACACTAAATCCCATGACTGCAGTATGCGGTCAGATAAAGAGTGGCCAGGGCGGACCTGGAGCTCCTTATGTAGCATGGCAAACAGACAGATTTATTTTCGGAGACAATGGTGAAGCCTGGTTCTCTCCTCAGTTTACTTTTCACATCTACCGTTATATGGAAATATCCGGGTTAAAATATAAGCCTGATATTTCAGACATAGAAGGCATTGCTTTTAATACAAATGTTGATGACTCAAATGTTTTCAACTGTTCATCAGAACTTATTAATTCTATTCAGGAAGCTGCAAAAAGAACATTTCAGAATAATCTTATCAGTGTTCAATCAGACTGTGCAGGCAGAGAAAAATTTGGGTATGGAGGCGATCTTAATGCAACCTCAAACTCGTTTATCTGCAACTTTGATATGCACTCATTTTATCGCAAAGCCCTTTACGACTATGTTGATGCAATGAGTGATTCGGTATTTATCGACACTGCTCCTTTTGTAGGAATAAAGTACTGTGGAATAAGCTGGGAATCAGCATTTATCACTACACAATATAAATTATATCTGTATTATAATGATACCGATATAGTTAAGGAATTATATAATCTGGATCTTAAATGGATGGAAAAGGCTGAAAAACTGCATCCGGAAGGTATAGTCAGAAAAGGATTGGCAGATCACGAGTCTCTTGAGAAGGTTCCTGTTGAACTGATAGGAACAACACATTATCTTTTCTGCGCACAGATTATGAAAACATTTGCAGGTCTGATGAATGACAAGGTTAATGAAGAAAAATTCAGCAAATTAGCCGACAGGTTAAGCGGACTTGTACTCGATAATTTCTGGAAAAAACCAGTAGCAGGTCCTATTAACAAACAGACGCTTTTTTCTTCACTTTTATATTATGACATAATACCTGAAACAGAAAAAAAGGCTGCAGTGGATTCACTGATAAAAGCGGTAAAGCAGGGTCCTGCAGGTCATTTTACAACAGGAATATTCGGCACCGAATATTCTCTTGAAACACTTTCTGCAAACGGAAATGCAAATACAGTTTTTGATATTGTTAACAGTACTGAATATCCGGGATGGGGGTATATGATCAGCCATGGTGCCACCACAATATGGGAAACATGGAAAGAAAGTGATAACATATATTCAAACTGTCATCCTATGTTCGGATCAGTTTCCGGGTGGTTATATCAGTGGCTTGGAGGAATAAAACCCGACCCGGCAAACCCCGGATTTAAAAAATTTAAGATCTCACCATATATTCCGGCAGATCTGAGCTATGTGAATTGTTCCTATAAATCACCCTACGGGGGAATTACATCAAACTGGGAAAAATCCAAAGATGGAATCCGGTTTGATATAACTGTCCCTGAAAATTCATCAGCTTCATTTTCTGTTTCTGTAAAGCAAGGCTCAGTTGTTACAATCGAGAATATCGGGAATAAAGAAATTGTAAGTAAAAAAGTTAGTGACCCTGTTTTTGAAGCTGAATTGCCTGAAGGACATTACACAATTAAATATTGATGAACAGTTGCGTTTTTGTTTAACTTATACCGGTGAACAAAAAATCAATTGGCAAGATTTCCAAATAATAAAAAATATGATCAGGACTTTTATTTTATCAATTCTGCTTTGTTTCAGTATCATCTGCAACGGCCAGCAGGAAATCCGTTTATATACAGATAAAATCCCGGGAGCAATAACTGCACCTGATGAAGAAGAGAAAAAAAATGATTCAGACGGGGGTAATCTGCTTTTTAAAGTATCAAACCCTACACTAACTGTATATTTACCTCCGAGGGAAAACGCAACCGGTGCTGCAGTAATCATCTGTCCCGGAGGAGGTTACCACGTACTGGTTTCCACCAGGGAAGGAAGCAGGGTTGCAAAAGCATTCAACGAACAGGGCGTGGCAGCCTTTGTGCTGAAATACAGGCTTCCCGACGACAGGATAATGACTGATAAGTCAATTGGTCCTTTGCAGGATGCCCAGCAGGCTATTAAAACTGTCAGACAACGTGCAGCAGAATGGAATATCGATCCGGCAAAAATTGGTATCATGGGCTTCTCTGCAGGAGGACATCTGGCTGCAACAGCCGGAACACATTTTGAAAACGCTGTTATCGATAATAATAACGGAACAAGTCTTCGTCCCGACTTTATGATTCTTATTTATCCCGTCATAAGTATGCTTGACGGTGTAGGACATGCCGGATCGCGTGAAGCACTTCTTGGGAAAAACCCTACAGATCAAAAGATTAAGTTCTTTTCAAATGAATATCATATAAATAATACAACACCTCCTGCATTCATTACTCTTGCAGGCGACGACACAGTGGTTCCTATCCTTAACAGTTTTCTGTTTTATGATAACCTTAAAAAGAATTCCGTTCCGGCCGAAATGCATGTTTATGCTTCCGGGGAACACGGTTTCCTGAAACAACCATCGTTTGAAGAATGGTTCGGAAGATGCTGTTACTGGATGAGAAATAACGGATGGATGAAGTAGAAGGCTGAGGACGGAAGGCGGAAGGCAATAGGCTGAGGGCGGAAGTAACAAAACCCAACAAAAAATATTATATGAGTACAAAGAATCAACCCGTCACAGGCACTCGTAATTTAATGACCTTTCTTATAGTTATTATTGCCATTAGCTTTTCATCATGTTACAGGAATACTATTGTTATTGAGAATAAAAATTTTAAATACGAAATCGGGAAAGACGGAAAGAACATCCATTTTAAAGATAAGATAACCGGAAACGACTATCTTAAAACCGATACCCTCTCCTATTGCTCTTCGGTTGTTTCAAACGGGAAGTCATATAACGTGACCTCAGTATCGCTCAAGGATGATATCCTGAGACTTGAATTCAGCGAAGCCGGAGTTACTGCAGATGTAAATGTAAAAAGATCAGATGACCGCATTGTTTTTACAGTTGCTGCTGTGAACGGTCCGGCCGAATCACTTACATTCATTAATGTTCCCCTGTCACTTGAAGGGATGCCTTATGAACCTTTTGCTGCATGTGCTCTTTCTATGAATCTGTATACGCGAGTACGGCAGCTTCCCGCTCTTCAAACCCAACTCTGGGCTACCTGTTACAAACGATTCGGCATTACCGGTGCTGAGGTTACTTT
>DAOQAX010000005.1:0-10246 GCA_035354395.1 Bacteroidales bacterium
AATTCGATGAGATGCTTGAGAAATCAGAGATAACACCCGACCTGTTCCAGAAACTTGGTGTAGGTATGAAAAAACTCAGCGAAGCAACTGCTAATATGAATGCTATGGGAGATGTTTCTGCTGCATCCTCAAAATACATGAATACCATAAATACAGCTAATGATTCACTTGGAAAATTGTCAGATTCATATCAGGCAACAGCAAAAGTGATCAACGAAACAAGTTCTACTTATCGTAATATGGCTGACTCTTTTTCAGTTATTGAAGTTGGTGGAAAATCATATGAACAGCAACTTGAATCGCTTAATAAGAACCTTTCTGCACTCAATGCCGTTTACGAATTACAACGTAAAGGAGCTGATGAACACATTAAAGAATCTGAAAGACTTTACAAAGGAATGCAAGGACTTATGAAAGACCTTACAGATTCTGCCGATGATACTAAAAAGTACCGCGAAGAGATAACTAAACTCAACGACAATCTCTCGTCTTTGAACAGTGTTTATGGAAATATGCTTGCTGCAATGAATGTTAAATAACATGGCAGTTATTTTACTTAACTAAACTTATCTATAAAATGTCCAGCGAAAAGCTATCTCCGCGGCAAAAAATGATCGGCATGATGTATCTGGTGCTAACTGCCATGCTAGCACTAAACGTATCAAAGGAAGCCGTTGAAGCATTTAAAAAAGTTGATAAAGGTCTCACTCTGACTGTTGCAAATTATGCTCTTAAAAATGACCTCATCTACAGGGAATTCGACAGGGCAGCAGCTGAGAATCCTGCTAAGGCAGGAAAGTACAAGACTCTGGCATATCAGGTAAAGGAACGTGCTGATGAGGCTTTCAACTTTATTCAGGGTCTTAAAATTGAGATTATCAACACTGCAGAAGGACCGGAGACCACTGCAGTTAAAGGAAATGAAGTATTAATTGAAGAAGTAAAAAGAATTGATGATACAAACGTTCCGTCTGAAATTCTTATCGGAGCTAATGAAAACGGAAAAGCCAACGACCTTAAAGCACTCCTTAACGATTACCGCGAGTTCCTTATAGCCACCCTTGATGGCAAAAATCCCTCATCCGAGGAAGCTTTGAGAAAAAGTCTGAATACTGATGATGCAAAAAATGAAGCTGGTGAAACCGAACGATGGGAAAATCTTACATTCCAGACATTGCCCCTTGTTGCGGTTATATGTATCTTATCAGAATTCCAGGTCAGCGTAAGAAATGGTGAAACAGAGGTTCTCAACTATCTTTATACACAAATTGACGCTTCATCATTCAAATTTAATAAACTCTCCCCTATTGTAATTCCAAATTCAAATTATGTAACTCTTGGGAGCGATTATGAAGCTCAGGTATTTATCTCTGCTACTGATACAACACAATCTCCATCTATCACGGTAGGTGGTACAGAACTACCACTCGATGATTCCGGCAAGGGTATCTACAAAGCACGTGCCTCTTCATTAGGACCTAAAAAATGGGGCGGCATCATAGCCCTTAAGGCTCCTGACGGTACAATAAAAAGTTATCCATTCGAATCTTCATATTCGGTCGGAGAACCAAATGTAATTGTATCCCCTACAGCAATGAACGTTATGTATATGGGTATTCCTAATCCTATAGATGTTTCAGTGCCGGGTGTAAGCCCTGATAAGATAAAAGTCCGTGTAGTTAATGGTACCTCTACAACTGAAAAGGTTAAGAACTCCAAGGGCGAGAATTTTAAGGGGAGCTGGGCTGTTAAGCCAAATGCAGTTGGCCAGAACGTCCAGGTTCTTGTATCAACTGATATCAATGGTAAAACCATGAATTATGCTCCTTATGAATTCAGGGTGAAACCACTTCCTGCCCCAATTGCAGTGTTCGGAGGAAAGAGTACCGGAAGCATTCCAAGGGCCACTGCTGCTGCTCAACAGGGTGTTTTTGCCATATTGCCTGATTTTGACTTTGACCTTAATTATACAGTAACCGGCTTTACTGTCCTGTATTCTGATAACAGAGGTGATTTTGAAGAACAGAGCACAAGCAGTAATCTTACTCAAAAACAGAAAGATCTGATAAACAGGCTGACTAGAGGTAAGTATTTGACTATAAAAGATATAAAAGCTCTTGGCCCTGACGGCAAAACAAAAGAGCTGTTACCTGTAATATTAAAGATTGATTAATATCAAAATATATCAAGATGAATAAGAAAATTATTTTGGGAATTATCGCCCTTTCATTATCGGGAGTCATTAACGCCCAGACCTTTGGTGATATTTACCAAAAATCGATTCCTGATGCTAAAAAGATTGATTTTCCATATCTGCGGGAAGCCGATGTAATCTGGTCCAGATTTTATTATCGTTTGATCGATCTGAGAGAGAAAATCAATCAACCTTTATATTATCCCACGGTATCGACGTTAGATGGCAGAAAAAATTTCATCAACGTAATACTCGAAGAGATCAAAGCCGGCAGATTAACCGCATACGATCCTATTGACCCCTCTGCAAATACCACATATGCGGATATAGAAGGTAAAATGGGAGCTGTCACCAGAACTGAATCAATAACAATTAATGCTGCCGGAGGGACCAGGGATACTGTCATTAAACAGGATGCAAAACCTGAGGAGATAAAACAATTACTGGTTTATGAGGAATGGTATTTTGACAAGAAACTTGCAACACTTGAGGTAAGGATCATTGCCATACAGCCTTTCTTTATGGCTTATGATAACCAGGCAGGAAGAGTACTGAGAAAACCATTGTTCTGGTTTAAATATGATGAAGCCAGAAATGCATTGGCAAAACAGGAAGCCTTTGTGAATAATAATGATGCCCAGAGGATCTCTTTTGACGACATCTTTATGCAAAGAAGGTTTGGAAGCGTTATTTACGGTGAATCAAATGTTTTCAACGACAGAATGATTTCAGATTATGAGCTCGGAAAATCAACTCTTTTTGAAGCTGAACGCATTAAAACAGAACTCTTTAATCTTGAACACGATCTTTGGGAATATTAGAATATAATCTAAAAAAAGGCTGTGTTTCACAGCCTTTTTTTTCATATAGTATTATTGTTATCAGATCCCTGTTTTCAGGGAAACAATAGATAATCTCTCTCAGAGATACTTTTCACCTGTAGCCTTTTTCACATCATCCAGATAATTCTTAATATTCTGTTCTTCTTCTTTCTTTACTATCAGAAGAACGTCATCTGATTCAACAACAATATAATCTTTAAGTCCTTGAACAACTGCCACTTTTCCGGGTGATATATTAAAGATATTTCCCTTGTCATCATATGAAAAAACTCTCCCCTGCACAATTGAATTGCCCTTCTTATCAATGGCCGAATGTGAGTAAAGTGAACTCCATGTCCCAAGATCTGACCATCCAATGTCAGTACACATCACATATACGTTATCGGCTTTTTCCATAATACCGTAATCGATAGAGATACTTCTGCACTCAGCGTATGTCTTCCCGATAAAGCTCTTTTCCTGTTTTGTTCCGAAAAGAGCCCTCCCTTCATCAAACACAACATACATATCAGGCATATGCTTTTCAAAAGCCGTAAGAATTGATTTTATACTCCAGATAAAGATACCCGAGTTCCAGTAAAAATCGCCGCTTTCCAAAAATACTCTTGCCAGATCTGCATTAGGTTTCTCTGTAAATGTCTTAACCTTAAGAAGTTTCCCATAACCTTTTACCGGTTTCTTCTGATCTGC
Source organism: Bacteroidales bacterium (assembly GCA_035354395.1). Taxonomy (GTDB): domain Bacteria; phylum Bacteroidota; class Bacteroidia; order Bacteroidales; family VadinHA17; genus LD21. Next base: position 3,727 of record DAOQAX010000005.1, read on the forward strand.
CTGTATATAACCATATCCGGTTTCAGGTCTGTCGGGTTTTATACCCAGAGTAACCAGACCGTCATGATCCTTTGCAAAATCAAAACAGTTTTTTATCTCTTCACAGAACTTTTCTTCCTTCACAATCAGATGGTCTGAAGGAGTAACAGCAATTACTGCCTCAGGATTTTCCTTTAATATCCTGAAGGTCCCATATGCCAGACAGGGGGCTGTATTACGCCGCAAAGGCTCTCCCAATACATGAGAAGGATCAATCCCCAGCTGTTCTACAACAAGGTTACTGTGCTCTGCATTTGTGACAACAAAAATATTTTCTTCCGGACAAACTAATTTAAAACGTCTGAATGTCTGCTGGATCAGGGTTTCTCCTGTTCCAAGAATATCAAGAAATTGCTTTGGCTTCTCACGACGGCTCAGGGGCCAGAAACGGCTTCCAACCCCTCCTGCCATAATAATGACATATCTGTTATTCATAGGAGCTTCCTTTATTCAACATTTTGTACAAATATATAATTAATTGCAATCAAAAACCCTGTCAATAGAAATCCCATAAAAATTTGTAATTTTGAGTCGGGTTAAATAAAACAGATGATTAAGTTCCTGACACTGATTGGACAGTATTTTTTGTTACTGAAAAAGGTTTTTTCCAAACCTGAGAAACCTTATGTTTATTATAAACAAACCATGAAGGAGCTTGTGAATCTTGGACTTACATCTGTGGGGATCATTGCAGTCATATCCTTTTTCATGGGAGCTGTTATTACCCTCCAGACAGCTTATAATACTGAAAATCCGATATATCCTAAATATCTTGTAGGCCTTGGCTGCCGCGATTCAATACTACTCGAATTTTCTTCCACAATAGCCGCCCTCATTCTTGCCGGAAAAGTTGGATCAAGCATCTCATCCGAAATAGGAACAATGAGAATAACCGAACAGATAGATGCTCTTGAGATCATGGGAGTTAATTCTGCATCATATCTGATCCTTCCAAAAATAATTGCGACTTTATTCTTCAATCCAATACTTACCCTGATAAGCATTGTGGTAGGTATAGTGGGAGGTGGAATTGCAGGTTCAGTTACAGGTGTTGTCCCTACCGATGACTTTATTTATGGAATTCAATATGCGTTTATCCCATATTATGTAGTATATGCACTTATAAAAACTCTCTTCTTTGCATTCATAATAACCAGTGTTTCAGCATTTGAGGGATACTATGTAGAAGGAGGATCCCTCGAAGTTGGCCGGGCAAGTACAAAAGCAGTTGTCTACAGCAGTGTACTGATATTACTGTTCAATGTAATACTCACTCAACTACTTTTGTCATGATAGATATTAAAAATTTAAATAAATCATTCAACGGGAAGTGCATTCTTAGCGATATCTCTGTAACATTCGAAACGGGTAAAACCAATCTGATTATAGGAAGAAGCGGATCTGGTAAAACAGTCCTTCTTAAATCAATTGTAGGTCTTCATGATATAGACGAAGGGGAGATCTGGTATGAAGATATACTGTTTAATAAACTTGATTTTAAAGACAAAAAAAAGATCCGTAGCGAAATGGGGATGCTGTTTCAGGGAAGTGCACTTTTCGATTCATTAACGGTTGAACAGAATGTCCGGTTCCCTCTCGATATGTTCACTGATAAGTCGAATGAAGAAAAAAATGAGAGGGTCAACTTTTGCCTCAAAAGGGTCGATATATTAAATACCAATAATCTGTACCCCTCTGAATTATCAGGTGGTATGAAAAAAAGAGTGGCAATTGCACGGGCAATCTCATTAAATCCCAAATATCTTTTTTGTGACGAGCCCAACTCAGGCCTTGATCCAATAACCGCCATCATGATTGATGCCCTTATTAAAGAGATCACAGAAGAATATTCAATGACTACAATCGTAAATACTCACGATATGAACTCTGTTATGGAGATAGGAGAAAAAATTGTTTTTATCAGCGATGGATTAAAATGCTGGGAAGGAAGTAAAAATGAAGTTTTAAATTCTGATTGTGAAACATTGAACGATTTTATTTTCGCGAACTCTCTGGCTAAAAAACTCAAACAGACACATAAGTAGAATCAAGGCTTCTTTTTATCAACTTCTTCGTAATCAATATATTCTCCAACCTCTTTTGAGACACCTTTCTCCCTGAATGTCCATCTCTCCCTTTTTTCTTCTCCCTGAGAAAAATGATCTTCCTTTTTCTCTGTTCCTGTAAGGGATCTGATAACAGATCTGATGATCAGGTATATTGCTAAATTAATTAGTATAAAACGTAATAAAATCATGCTGCGTAAAATATTTATTCAACCATTATCATGGGTTTATCATCTTTTTTCCTGATCTTATTTCCAAAGACAAGGTTCATCCCAAGCCTCAGATTAATTGTATTCCAACATGCAGGAAGAGGGATAGTGCTGTTATCATCTACTATCTTGTTCCACATAAATGGTATTCTGTCAGCCAGCATGTAGAACTGGACTATTCCTGCCCTGAAGGCCAAACCGGCTCCAATATTATCAGCCCTGTGATTTTCAATCGTATAGCTAAGAGTTGTTGATAAGGAACTACCAAGATTCAGATTCCCGGTCAATGTTACCGATTCGCGCATCTGCCTGCCTATTATCCTGCTATATGACAGTAAACCCGCTGAGAAAAAATTGGTCACCTTATAACTACCGCCCAATGCAATACCTACAGGAAGCCATGTTGTAAAAGGATTACCTGACTGGGATACCTCAAATGCATTTTTCAAAGAATCCAGCATATCATCGCCAACTTCTTCCATTGTCTTTGTATCGTCAACTACATCAGTAATATCTAATCCGCTGAATTTAAATTGATTCTTGGACTTTAAATTGGTAATATCCTTTTTCCATCTGATGTAGCCTAAATCTGTCACAGCCGCCGAAACCTTAATCTTATCGGAGAGATCATAGGTGGCTCCAATATCCAACCCAAGACCTTTATTCCTGGAACCCATAATAAAATTGGATATACCGCTGCCTGTATCGAACCTGTCATCATCAAAAACAACGCTGTCAATATTATGATCCTTATCCATATAAACTTCCAGAGGAGCACTTATATTCACTGCAAGATCTGCATCAAGCGTATGCGAATAATCATCATTGACTGTAATCCCAAGTGACCTATTCCTGATAGAAGCTCCTGCAATTCCGAACAGCAGCTTGCCTTTTATTCCTATTCTTAACCTGTTTGTAAAATCTTTCGAATAGCCTAATCCAAACTCCCTGTAATATTTCATACCTCCTCTCAATGAAGTAAGATCTATTTTATCGCCGACAAATTGTTCGTTCCCTTTTAATGCCAGCTTGAAAAGATCTCCGGGAATTACCAAATTACCGTTAATGCGATCGTTAATATCAAAAAAGACGTAACCACTATTGCCTACAGAGAATCCAACTCCTAAAAGTTGAATTGAGGCCTCCGGTTCAATTGAGTTCTTCTTTTTTATCTTATCAAGAAATTTATCTACATCATAATCAGGATGAAGGAATGTTATAAGGGAATCGGATGACTGACCCTTCATAATGACATCAGAGAAATTGACAAAGTTATTGTTAACATTCAGGTTTATCCCTGATATTACAGGTAATCCTACATAAACAGCATTTGATGGCCGAAACGCAGGATTTGCCAGATGATTCTGGGGAAGATTCATAAAGTACATTACCTGACTGTTTTGAGCATAGGTATTGGTAATCATGATTACCATCAGAAGACTCAGAAAATATTTTGTTCCCCCTTTCATATCGCTTTCAGTTTATAGGGTCACTCAATGTTTATATTTGTTTTCAGAACCAACGCAGCACTGAAATCTATCTTGTAATCAGAGTATATCCTGACATTCTTTGAACCGTTGTCTGTTGTGTTAAGGGTAAATTTAAAAATGATTTTATCTGCCGTATCAGCCCATTTGAAAAAATCCTTATTTAATTCAATTTTTGCTACAGACTCAGTTACACTGGCAATAATAGTTTTACCATTACTGTCAACAGGAGCGGCACTAATAACTTTATCAGCCTTAATTGTGCTTTTAACAGCTTTTGTCTTTGAATCAAACAGGCTCATCTCAATAGAAGCTTCAAGAGGAAACTCGTTTTTTGCTGTTATTATGACAGATGCATTTTCAATGTCGTCGGCTGAAATATCATCTTCGCCATCTCCATCATCCATAAAACTATCGACAGTATCTGCAAACTGCAGATTATTCATTCTGAGTTCCAGCGGAACATCAAGTTCCAGAGACCCGTAAATACGACCATCAGGAAGCTTAACATTTTCATCGTTTACAGTCATTACAGCTTTACCTGAAAAGAATATCTCTTCCGGAGGCAGAGAAACAATTTCAGGCAAAGAGGAGTTATTCTTATCTATCAGTATGTAATCAGAAATATCTGTCTGTCCTGCCCCGGGTATTGATAATTGAAAAGGGGCCATGTCAAGATCAACAGTATCTTTATCTTTGCGTCCTTTTGCAACCAGTGTCATTTCAACAGGATAAGTAAATGAGTTTGAATAATCAAGCCTGATTTTGGGATCTGCAACAAGAACAGATCCGCTAATGTGACTTAAAGCGTCTTCAATATCCAGATCGATAGTTTCTGTCTCCATTATTGCACTAATCTGGTATTCACCTGCTTTCGCATAGTAAACAGGGTTCGGGTATTCAACCTCTGACTCTTTATAAACACTTTTACCAGGTGTAATAAAATTATTTAAAAATGAAAAATCAGGCGACTGTAAATAGAATACCGAATCCCTGGTGATAACTATGGTGACAAAATTATTATTGTCATATACCACCGTATCGCTCTGTTCCACAATGTCGCTGAAGGAGATATCTCCTTTTACTGCTTTAATGGCAAAATCAGGTGATAAAGAAACATCTTCTGAAAGTTTATTCATGTTATAAGTCTCTTTTATGCAACCTGTGCCAAGAATAACCATCATTACCGAAATAAACAGGGACATTCTCTGTTTCATGGCCTTTTTTATTTAATCTCTGAATCTATTTTATAGTTATACAGAAAATTATCTGCTCCACCGGTTAAAATATACCAGCCTCTTTCCTCAGATAATTTTCCTATTGAGAACATTGATCCTCCCGGTAAAGGAAATCCTCTCATTGTCTCTCCGTTTTCATCAATCATATAGATCAGTTTCTCACCAGCATCATATACTCCCACCTCCCGTGAAGAATTTGAAAAAACAAAATCAAACAGGCCGGTAAGGTTCTCTGAATCAAATCTTATTTCAAAAATCTCTGATCTGTTATTATCGTAAAGATACAACATCCCTTTTTCAATAAAAACATATTCACCAAAGCCATCACTATCTATGTCAAAAAAATCTGATAAATGGTCATCAGAAAACTTCTTTATATTGAATTTCACAACATTCCCATCGAAATAGATATGCTGGACAGTACCATCGGGAGATGTACAAACCAGGTAAGATTCAGGGCCAGTGCTTAATTTCATTGCCGATCCTGCGGCTCTTGTGACATTCTCTTTAAGATCTACTCTTTTCTTCCCGGCCCGATCGAGAAAGTATACTGATTTCTCGTCAGACGCAACCAGATAATCTTTCCCTGATACTCTGTAATAATTTATCTCTGATTTGACCTTGCCAGAAGTTTTAAATGGGGTCCATCCTTTTAAAAGATTCCCCGATTTTTCATACGAATAAATCATCCTGTCTTCACAGGCAATAAATATCCTGTAATTATGATTGTTATCATAGTCAACAAGCGTAAGGGAGTTGGTTGCCGGGGATTTTAATTTTACCGGATATTTTTTGACATAATTACCATTTCTGTCAAGAAGATGCAGGTAATTTTCACCGGAGAACAACAACTGATATTTTCCATTCTGGAAATAATCGATGATATACACATTACCCCTTATCTTCTCTCTTAGCTTCACTTTCCACAGAATACGCCCGGCTGCATTTATCAGATAGACATTATTTTTCAAATCCTGAATAAAAATCTCCCTGGCACCTGTGTTATGATTGGTAAAAAAAAACGGTCTGGTTCCCGAAACTGTATCCAGCATTGTCTTCCATTCTATGGTCGATTCATTCCCGGTAGATTCCTTATACCTGACAGATATACTATTATAAATCATGTTATTGCTAGAAGCAAGCTGATAACCTGCCGCCTGAATTTTATGAATCGAATTCTTATTCGATTTAAGACCTTTTACGATATTATCATTTAGCAATTCTGCTAAGTAATTTATGATTCCCGACGGTACACAATAAAATAAACAGCCTCCTCTGCTTGGAAGGGAACTCTCGAAATCACGATATGTCAGATCATTGGCAAGTGTCTTATTAAGAATATTGTAATTAAGAAATTCGCAGATTGCAGTATCAGAGCTCGCCGTAATCATGAAATCATTGTAAAAGGTGAAATATGAATCATCAAATCCAGGTGCGAGTCCAGGGACCAGGCATTCTGCCAGGCCCATAGATCGCGTCTT
>DAOQAX010000005.1:10256-30254 GCA_035354395.1 Bacteroidales bacterium
ACAGGAATCCTGGTTTGTTTGTCAGGCTTAAAGTAAAATACCTCCTTCTCTGCACCAAGTTCTTCGACTATTGCCTGTTCAGCCTGAACAGTATTTGTTAATTCATACAATATCAATTCATTATTACCTAAAGAACTTCCTTTTATATCCATAAACGATCTGGTTATTTCCTCTCCTGCATATTCCTTAATCGTAGCAGCAAGCCTGTTTTTCACAGCTTCATGTTCTACGGTCTTACTTTCAGCAGTATCACGTAAGAAGCCTCTTGTTTCAAAAAGCATTGTCGATGAAGGAAGAATTTTGAAAGTATGAAAACCGATTGGAGAAAGATGTTGATAATCATAAAGTAATCTGGTTGTATCTGTAAATGCCGTGTATCCGTTCAGAATAAGCCCGTCTTCGTTAATGACAATATCCCCTTCCAGTACGCCTTCAATTTTCACAATTTTCCATATGTCTTCGGCAGTTTCTTTAAAAAAGGAGTTAAGCATATTCTCCATATTCGGAAAAATCAAGAATATCTTATCTTCATTTTTCCCTGAAGCCTGATAAACTTTTGAAAATCCTGGCAGATCTCTTACATCCTTATCGCTTCTGATCCTGGTAATAGTTCTATCAATAATATCTTCAGAACTACTGCATACCAACAATCCTGAAATTACTGATAAATATGCAGTATCCTTCCTGTTGTCGGCAAAATAAGGAATCTTATAAAGCTTATTTCTCCCTTTACGCTCTTCAATTATCTGGTTTATATCTGAAGAGAGCAATATTTCCTTAAGATGGCGCGATATATCATCTGTAACAGCTATTGAAAGAAGCGGTTCAAGTTTTCCATCATTTGACTCTGTAAATGAGAAAACACAGGAACCCTTGCTTAATAACTCAGTAAAAGCCGGTTTGTTAAGGTAATCAGCAAGATATTTTAACTTCAGGTTTAATTTATCAAACTCCTTAACCTTACATGCCTCCCCGAATATTCCTTTACCTGTTGTAAGGGAATTCAGAAAACTACGGAGATCAACCGTCTCAATAACGATACAAGCTTTATAGTCGACTGCTTTGTAGGGATCTGATAATGTGATCATCTTGCCGTGTTGAAGAAAATATCCCAATATGGCAAGACCCGAGATAAGAAATACCAGAATAGTGATTATGCTTCGTTTCCCCACTTCAGCTCAATAATAATTTTATATCAGAAAGAGACTAAGCTTCATCAATAACTTTCCACCCCATTTTATCGGCAAGTGAAAAAACCGGTTCACGAAGGTCACCGTAAAAAGTAACCCTGTGCCAGCCCCATTTATCCCACATATTGAAGAGCTTTTCAATATCTCCTGTTGGTTCAGCACACAGTTTTGTCCTGCAAGCCCTGTCATCAGGATCATTATCAACTGCAACAGCCTGATGGAACAATATCTCTTTTGTTTCTTGTTTTATCTCAAGAGTGGTGGTCATATAATTTACAGGCATCACTGATTGTACTGAGGCTCCGCTTCTGTCTTCAGAATGGGTCATTATCCTGAATGGATTAACCTCTCCCTGTGGTCCGAACATTTTGTTAGGAGCAACACAATGAGCGTAAATGATCTGTCGCTTTGAAGTGTCAATAACGGGGTCTGAGATAAATCCGGGTCTGCCATCAGTTAATGTCGAAAAAGCAAGCATTGTTGCAGTTGATCGCACATCACATTCACAGGCACCAATCAGTCCTTCGTTACATAATTCATGGAATCCAAGACAGGGATATGCATGTATATGACCGCCGTAGAAACCTCCCAGACAGTTCATTGTAATAGCATTTGATCTGTGTTTTTTCAGGATAGATTTCATTCCAATGTACATAGCAGCTGAAGTAAGCAGGGTAGCATCATCAACGTTTACTATTTCAAGAGCCGACTTCTTCCATCGTTCAACAATTGCTGCCGACTCTTCTTTATCTGCTTTACTCCAGGCATCATTTATCTCTGAAAAAGGAATATATTCAAGAGGTATATCCATTACCGGTTTTGCAATTTCCGCTTTCTGATCCCTTACTGCCAGTATCTTTGAATTTTTAAGCCTGTATATACATTCATCAGGAGAGAGTGATTTAATATTATTTTCTTTTAGCTTATAATCACCTTTTGATTTAGTGAATCTAATACGTGAATCGGCTGTTGCTGATACAAACTCAGAGGGAGTCCCCCCTTTTCTTACAACATTGAAGCAGCTCACTGCTGCTAACAGATCTTCTATACGGGATGAAGCGACAAATCCTACATTATGAGTTTTTTCACTCAAAAATGATGAATTATATACAAGGAATCCTCCGCTTCCTCCAAACTGAAAATCAGCATATAGAACAGGCTTACCTGTTTTTGCAACGGTTTGAACCACTCTGTTCCAGCAGTTCATCTGATAAACAATATATCCGTCAATAATATCAATATTATCCTTTTCTATGATTTTTTCAGCATCTTCTGGTCCCGTCGCAAGTGTCGGAATGAATTCAAAATCCGGAAAGTTCTTTAAGAGTGATGCATTGATCTTCTCCATCGCCGGGTTGAAGTCAAATCCAACATTTGGCCAGTCAGGTTTAGTCTGTACCGGAGCATGTAACGCATAAAGAACACGTATCCTCATTTTTTTGTTTTTTCCACCAGAAGAACATGAAGTACTGACAAAGCTCATTGGTCCTATTGCCAGACAGGCAGCACAAGCTGAGCAGGATGATATGAAATTTCTTCTTGTAACATTTACTTTATTCTTTCGAACAATACTCTGGTCACTTAAAGTTGTATTTTTCATACTCTTGGATATTATAGGGTTACATTTTTTAAAGGTTATGCCTGTTCAATCGCTTTCCATCCAATTGCATCAGCAAGAGAAAGTACCTGCTCTTTCAGATCTCCGTAAAAAGTAACTCTGTGCCAGTTCCACTTATCCCATAGAGTGAAAAGTGTTTCAATATCCCCCACCGGTTCGGCACACAGTTTTGTCCTGCAAGCTCTGTCATCAGCGTCATTTTCAACAGCAACAGCCTGATGGAACAGAATTTCTTTTTCAGCTTTCCTGATCTCAATTGTTGTGGTAAGGTAGTTAAGCGGCAGAATTGACTGTATCGAAGCTCCTTTCCGGTCTTCAGAATGTGTCATAATCCTGAAAGGATTAGCCTCTCCCTCAGGTCCAAATACCTTTATTGGAGCAACACAATGAGCATAAATAATCTGCCGCTTGGAAGTATCAATAACAGGATCGGAGATGAAACCCGGCCTTCCGTTAGTCATTGTTGAAAAAGCAAGCATTGTGGCAGTAGACTGTACATCACATTCACATGCACCAACCAGACCTTCATTAAAAAATTCCTGGAAACCCAGACATGGATAAGCATTAATATATCCACCTGTGAATCCCCCAAGACAGTTAATGGTTATTGCATTTGCTTCATGCTTTTTCATAACCGATTTCATGCCAATGTACATAGCTGCGGACGATAAAATTGTATCCTGAGATACATTTACTATATCCAGGGCAGCCTTACTCCAACGTTCAGCTATTGCAGCTGCCTCATCCTTATCAGCTTTGCTCCATGCATCATTGATCTCTGAAAATGGAATATACTCTAAAGGAATATTCATTATTGGTTCCGCTGTTTCCGACTTTTGATCTCTTACAGCCAGTATCTTTGAATTTTTAAGCCGTCCGATACATTCATCAGCAGACAATGACTGAATTTTATTTTCCCTCAGCATATAGTTGCTTTTGGGCTTTGTTCCTTTAATTCTTGCCACTCTTGTTGCCGCTGCAAAATCAGCTGCTGTCCCTCCATTACTTATAATTTTAAAACAGCTTACTGCAGCCAGGAGGTCCTCTGTCTTCGATGAGGAAATGAATCCGACATTCGGAGTATTATCACGTATAAACGCAGAAATATAACGCAGAAAACCTCCGCTTCCTCCATACTTGAAATCTGCATAAAGAACGGGCTTCCCTGTAGTGGCTATAGTTTGCACCACCTTGTTCCAGAGTTCCATCTGATAAACAATATAGCCATCAATAGAATCGGTGGTTCCTCTTGCAGCTATCTTCTCTGCATCCTCAGGGCCGGCAGCAAGTTCAGGAAAGAATTCAAATTCAGGAAAATTTTTTACCAGTGTTGTGTTGATCTGCTCCATGGCAGGGGTGAAATCAAATCCAATGTTCGGCCATGCTCTTGGTAAAGTATGGACTGGCCCTGAAAGCGAATAAAGAATTCGAATCTTCAGCTTTTTCCTTTTACCGTCCGAAGAACATAAAGTATTTGCAAAACTCCCTGGAGTTATTGCCATGCAAACGGCACAGGCAGAACATGAGGAGATGAAATTTCTTCTTGAGAAACATTTTATATTTCTGTTTTGGTAAATTATTTGGTTGCTTATTTTCCCCTTTTTCATATTTTGAAATATTTGTACAACAGATTATTACCATGATACCATTTATTAAATGTACAAATTATTACAGAATATTGCCACTCCAGGTGGACTTTCTTTATTTTGTATCTTCAGATGCAATAAAAAAAGTATTCTGGCATATTATCTTACCTGAATACTTTAATATCAATCCCCAAAATACACCTTGTTTACAAGTGTGGCCAGGCAGGGATCCCGGCTTTTTCTTTATTATCAGAATGGTTTGTATCCTATTATTTCCCTTACTTCGCTAACAGTACGGGCAGCGCTGATCCTGGCTTTTTCCGCACCCTCTGTCACGACTTTTTTAAGATACGCATCGTCAGAAAGTATGCTGTTCACTTTATCGCGAATAGGATCTGTGAACTTAATAATATCTTCTGCAAGCTGCTTTTTCAGGTCCCCGTATCGGATCTCGCAGGTTGCATGTTTTTCTTTGAAATATTTTAAAGTCTCGGGATCAGAGACAGCCTGCATAAGGGTGAAAAGATTTTTCACTGGTTCAGAAGGTTCCTGTTCGGGGGTTGTTGGACCAGTATCGGTCACTGCCCTCATTACCTTCTGCCTTATTTCTTTCGGAGTGTCTGTAAGGTAGATCCCGTTGCCTTCACTTTTTCCCATTTTACCTGAACCATCAAGACCAGGAATTTTAATGAGTTCTTTACCAAAATTATATGCGTCGGGTTCCGGGAAATAGTTTACCCCGTACATGGTATTAAATCTTCTTGCAAATCGTCTGGTCATTTCAAGATGCTGTTCCTGGTCTTTTCCAACAGGGACTTTGTTAGCCTTGTGAATTATTATATCCACAGCCATCAGCACAGGGTATGTTAACAATCCTGCATTTACATTATCGGGTTGCTTTCTAACCTTCTCTTTAAATGAAGCTGTTCTTTCCAGTTCCCCTATATATGCATTCATATTCATCAACAGGTATAACTCACAAACCTCCTTGACATCACTCTGTATAAAAACCGTTGATATTTCGGGATCAATGCCACATGCTATATATTCTGCAAGAATAAGTTTTATATTACCCTGAATGTCGGTTGGCTTTGGATGAGTTGTAAGGGAGTGATAATCAGCAATGAAAAAATAGCATTTATTTTCATTCTGCATTTTAACAAAATTAGTTAAAGCCCCGAAATAATTTCCCAGATGCAGATTCCCTGTTGACCGTATACCGCTTACTACTGTGTCCATAATACCAAATTAATAAATCCGCCGCAAAGGTAATAAAAAAGGCATAACGGTACAAAGTCATAACAAGCTCTATGGTAAAACCATCTTCCCCTCTTCCACTTTACTCCTTTTTGCGGTTATGCGGTTATGTTGTTATGTTGTTATGTTGTTATGCCGGTTATGCAGTTTTGCGGTTGGGTTGTTATGCGGTTTTACCGTTGTGCCGTTGCACCGTTGTACCTTAGCACCGTTGTACCGTTGTACCGTTGTACCGTTGTACCGTTGTATTGAGGCGCAGCCGAAATCCCGACATCCCGAAGTATGAGGGATCGTCGGGCCCGTTTCACCGTTGCGCCGTTTTTTTTATTACCTTTGGCAAATTAAAATCAAATTGGCCATGGAATCGACTAGACAAAAAAAAGTATCCCGCTTAATCCAGAAAGAACTGGCCGACATATTCCTTAAAAGAGGTAACGAATTTGCCCACGGGAAATTAGTATCCATTACAAGAGTAAGAGTGAGCCCCGACTTATCTTTTGCTAAAGTTTATATAAGTATATTCCCGGCAACAGATCAGCAGGATGTCCTTAAATCAATTGAGGAACATTCTTCAAAGATCAGATTTGACCTGGGACAGAAAGTCAGGACCCAGCTTCGTATCGTACCCGATATTGCTTACCATATTGATGATAGTCTTGACTATATTGATAAGATAGACAAGCTGCTGAAATCCTGATATATATATGCAATACGAACCCATAAAAAGATCGCTGGGCAGGTTTATTACAAAGTCACTGTTTCTCAGAAAAACCCTGTATTTTCTTCTTGACTTGCTTCTGCTGCGAACATGGCATGTAAAAAAAGCATTACGTGGTATTGGCAAACATCTTCCGGCAGATGCATCGGTTCTGGATGCAGGCTGTGGATTTGGCCAATATTCATGGCGGATGAGCAGGATGAATCCCGGATGGAAAATAAAGGGAGTCGACATTGATAAAGATCAGATCGAAGATTGCAACACCTTCTTTAAAAAAACAGGTTTGTCCGGTAAGGTATCTTTCCAGACTTGTGATCTCACCACACTGTCTGACCTAAACTGTTATAACCTTATTATCTCGGTCGATGTAATGGAACACATTGAAAAAGATGTTCTTGTACTGAATAACTTTTACAGGTCATTAAAAAATGGTGGTATTTTGCTCATCTCAACTCCTTCTGATAAAGGAGGCTCTGATGTACATGACGGAGAAGACGAGTCATTTATTGATGAACATGTAAGAGGTGGTTATGGCCTAAACGAAATTACTGAAAAACTGTCAGCAGCCGGATTCATCTCTGTTGATGTCAGATATACATATGGAATCCCGGGAAGCATAGCATGGCGTTTATCGATGAAATACCCGATTAAGATGCTAAATTTATCTTACATGTTTTTCATTGTTCTCCCATTCTATTATGTGATATTTTTTCCTGTTTCACTGATACTTAACATTTTTGATCTTTGTTTAACTCATAAAACCGGCACCGGATTGCTTGTCACCGCCAGAAAAGAATAACTGTGAAACTGTCATTATATATTGCCAAAAGATATCTGTTCGCAAAAAAATCGCGAAATGCAATAAATATTATATCCGCAGTATCCGTTGCAGGTGTAACAGTCGGGACAATGGCGCTGATTATTGTACTTTCTGTCTTTAACGGGCTTGAGACAATGGTAAACGCCATTTTCAATACCTTTGATCCTGATATTAAAATAACTGCAAAAGTCGGCAAAACGTTTGTTGCCGATACATCCCGGCTTAAACTTCTGGCAAATGTTGATGGAGTTTCCTGCTATTCACTTACACTTGAAGAAAATGCACTTCTCAGATATGGAGACCGTCAATTTATTGCAACCGTAAAAGGGGTTGATGACAACTATGCAATGGTTACAAGTATCGACAGTTCCATGTGGGACGGGAAATTCGTGCTCAGATCAGAAAACGGAAGACCATTCGCGATTCCGGGTGTCGGGGTTGCACAATATCTTGGCATCAGGGTCAATTTTCTGACTCCCCTGAACCTTTACGTTCCAAAGAGGGATGGAAGTGTCAGATTAACTGCTGAAGATGCTTTTAACAGAAAATTCATCTTCCCGTCGGGCATTTTTGAAATTGAAAAAGACTATGATTCAAAATATGTGTATGTCCCTATTGAATTTGCCCGTGAACTGATTGACGTAACGGAAGGTGTAAGCTCTGTTGAGGTAAAATTCACCGGACTGGCAGATCCCAGGACGGTCCAGAAAAAAATTGAAAATATTTTTGGCGCAGGATTCAATGTTCAGAACAGGTATGAACAACAGGAACTATTCTATAAAGTGATGAAGTCAGAAAGGCTTGCAATCTTCTTTATCCTGACACTTATTCTTATTATTGCCTCATTCAATATTATTGGTTCGCTTACCATGCTGATAATTGAGAAAAAACGCGATATAGATATATTGAAGAGCCTTGGGGCAGATAATAACCTTATAAGGAAGATCTTTATATTTGAAGGATGGCTGATATCAATAATAGGGGCTGTCGCCGGCATTTTTCTCGGTTTTGTTATATGCTGGATACAACAAAGATTCGGACTGGTAAAGCTCCACAGTGAATCTCTTTTGATGGATGCTTATCCTGTTGTAATGAAGATTAAAGATTTTATTGTTGTTCCGGCAACGGTTCTGCTGATTGGATATTGGGCAGCATGGTATCCTGTCAGATACCTTACAAAGAAATTTCTGACTAAGGAGTGATGAATGGTGAGTCAGATGCGAGAAATGAAAATAATAGTTAATAAAAGAGCAATATGAACCGGGGTATTTTTTTAATACTGATCACGCTTTTAATAACAGCGGCATCCTGTTCCAGCAGGAAAAGTAAACTTGATCGCAATGGACTAATCCCTGAAAAAGAGCTGGTTTCTGTTCTTACAGATATCCACATTGCCGATGGCCTGCTCACTATTCCAAAAATAACTTCCTGGTACACCTCCCTCGATTCAACATCAACTTATGTTAAGGTTATTGAGAGCCATGGCTATACTAAAGAAGCCATGGACAAAACAATGAAATATTACTTTGTAAAAAATCCTAAGAAGTTAATCACAATATATGACCGTGTACTTGCAACCCTGAGTGAGATGGAACTCCGGGTAAAAGAGGTGGAAGTATCACCTGATAAAGCCAGTGCCGGTTTCTGGCAAGGAAAAAGTAAATATTATTTCCCCGATATGGGAGGGACAAGCTCAACTATTTTTGATATAACACTCAGACCTTCTTCTGTTTACACCCTCTCTTTTACTGCCACTTTCTTCCCTGATGACCAGTCAGCAAACCCAGGGGCTTCAGTTTATTCATGCAGGACTGATAGTATTGAGACAGGAACACGAAATTATATTAAGACTTTAAGCTACATAAAAGACGGGCACCCACATAAATATAATATTACCCTATACACCACGGATCCCGACCAGCTTCATTTCAGAGGCTGGCTGTATGATTCTGAAAATGACAATAATGGAGATGGCCGACATGCGACAATTGAAGATATTTCAATTTCCTTTTCTTCGGCATTGAAATGAAAAACTTTTCAGCTCAATACATTATCACCAATACAGGCCCTTTATTGAAACGAGGAATTGTTACCACTGATGATGACGGAACTGTTGTAGCCATCCATGATACCGGGGGAAGCCTGGAAGAAAATCAATCAATTGAATTTTATAACGGGATTCTTATCCCCGGGTTTGTAAATTGCCATTGCCACATCGAGTTGTCACACATGAAAGGTTCTATTGCCAGGAAAGGCCGTCTTGGCAGCTTTATTGAAAAAGTCAGAACCACAAGGGATACTAACAGCGAAAACATAACTGATTCAATTTATCAGGCCGACAGAAGCATGTTTAAAGAAGGGATAGTTTCTTGCGCAGACATCTGTAACACTTCTCTTTCGTTCAGCATGAAAAGAGAAAGCATCATCAGCTACACCAACCTTCTTGAAGTTTTCGGAACTGATCCTGACAAAGCCGGACACCGAATGGAAGAGATTAACAAAGTTGCAATAGCAGCTAAGAGTATGAACCTCCCCTTCTCATTTGTTCCTCATGCTGTCTATTCAACCTCACTGCCTCTTTTCCGGCTCCTCAGGAAACAAAGTGAAAATAATACCGTTACTTCCATACATTTTATGGAGACAGAGGGAGAAAAACAATTCCTTGAAGATAATACAGGTCCACTCTCAATATCATATCAACACTCCGGTTTGATTCCTCCAAAACTCGAAACGGTTAAAAATCATGTTGATGCAATTCTGAATGAGATCACCCTTAACGGTAACCTGATCCTTGTACATAATACCTTTGCCGACAAAAATACTATCAGAAAAATCAGGGAAAGAAAAAATCTGTTCTGGTGCCTCTGCCCGAACTCGAATCTTTATATTGAGAATACACTGCCCCCGCTTGACCTGCTTATTAACGAAGGTTGTGAAATTGTTGTCGGAACCGATAGTCTTGCTTCCAATACACGACTTAGCATCTTTGAGGAGCTTAAGACACTTCAATCAGGCTTTCCTTCTCTGACGGTCGAAGAACTTGTACGATGGTCCACTATAAACGGAGCAAGGGCATTAGCAGAAGATGACCGGTTCGGCAAGATAGAACCCGGCAAAAAACCCGGTTTGCTCATCCTGCGGAATGTCGACCTGATAAATATGAGATTATTACCCGACAGTTACGTAACCAGGTTAATCTGAAACACAGTCAGCTGTCGTCTTGCATACCTTACAGTTAAGGTATTCTTTAAACAGGACTAAAGTATTCTGTAATTTATGTTAATTTTGGACCCGTAAAAGGATATAACATGGCCACATTTCTTTTTGATGAGATAATATTCGGACCTGTTAAAAGCAGGAGATTGGGAGTTTCGCTTGGAATAAATCTGTTACCCACAAAAAAAAAGATATGTAATTTCAACTGCATTTATTGTGAATGCGGCTGGACAAGGGATCTTGAAAAAGCCGTCAGCCATCTTCCCGGTCGAAAAGAGGTATATGAAGCGCTTGATAAAAAGCTTTCAGAAATGAAAGCAAAGAATCAGCCTCCCGATGTAATTACATATGCAGGAAATGGGGAGCCTACTCTTCACCCCGATTTCCCGGGTATTATTGATGATAGTATACTGCTGAGGGACAAATATTTCCCAAAAGCTAAAATTGCTGTGCTTTCAAATGCCACAAAAATTGACAACCCCCTTATTAAGGCGGCATTGATGAAAGCAGATATGAACATACTTAAACTTGACTCTGCTTTCGACTCAACCATCAGGATACATAACCAGCCAAGAGTCAATATTATTGCAGAGGAACTTATTGATAAACTGGCAGGATTTAACGGGAAGCTTATTATCCAGACACTCTTTTTACGCGGGACATATAACGGCACTGCTATTGATAACACAACTCCTGATGAGATTAACGCATGGCTCAGGGCAATTGAAAAAATAAGACCTTCGGAAGTAATGTTATATACCATCTCGAGGGATACTCCGGAAGGCGGACAGCTGAACAAAGTCCCTGTAAAAGAGCTAAAAAGGATAGCAGGACTTGTAGAACAACTAGGTATTAAGACACAGGTTTCAGGCTAAGCTTGGATAAAAAATATAACATACTGATCTGTCCTCTCGAGTGGGGATTAGGTCATGCCGCCCGTATGATACCTCTTGCGTGCAGACTGCGGGACATGCAAAACAATGTTATTGTTGCCTCAGGAGAAGAGCATCTGGCTCTGTTCCGTAATGAACTGGAAGGATTATCATATATAAATTTCCCGGGCTTTAAGCCAGGATATTCACGGGTCCTCCCCCAGTACATTTACCTTCTGCTTAAAACTCCGCTACTACTGTATCATATAATCAGGGAACATTCCAGGCTCAGGAAGATCATTCAGGAATATGCTATCGACATAGTAATAAGCGATAACCGTTTCGGGTTATGGAATCAAAACATAAAAACAGTATATATAACCCATATGCCTTTGATCCCAATGCCTGAACCGCTGAGGTTTCTTGAGTTTATCGGAGTTTATCTGCACAGGTTTATCATTAAGAAATATTCTCTCTGCTTTATCCCTGATCTGCCCGGAGAGCTGAACCTGTCGGGCCGTTTGTCTCATGGTATAAGGCTTCCTGAAAATGTAAGATATATTGGCATACTGTCCAGATTTATCATGCCTGTGTCGTCCATTGACAGAGATCATTTCAAATACCGTCACAATACCGTGATCCTTTCGGGACCTGAACCTCAGAGGACAATTCTTAAACAAAAGCTTGTAGCACTTATGAGAGATCAGGAAACTCCTACAGTAATACTTGAAGGGAGGCCCGGTGAAGAAAGACATGTTACCAGGTCAGGAAATCTTATATTCTGTAATCATCTTCCTTCTCAGGAAATGCGAGAAATGGTTACCGGCAGTGATAACATTATTACACGTTCGGGATATACAACTGTAATGGACCTTGTCTGCCTTAGCCGGAGTGCATTGCTCATTCCTACACCAGGCCAGACAGAACAGGAATATCTTGCAAAATATCTCTCATCAAAAGGTTGGTTTACAACCATTTCACAAAATAAGATTAAAGATGTGATTCCTGTCTCACCTGAAAAAACAGACATCCCTGATGAGATAATTGAACAAAGCATTATGCTTTTGGAGGAAGCTCTGAAATTGATGCTAGAAGAACCACACAAATAGTCCTAAACCAACGTATCCTAACATGAACCCATACCACACCTGACGTGGATTATGAGTATTCAGCCTTAATCGTGCAGACATCACCAGACCAGCAATAATGATAGCTGAAATAAGCGACCACACAAGAGACGAATCGAGCCGGAGTGAGAGTATAAATATCAGAGCAACAAGGGCCCCTGCCCCAACTGAGTGAATTGAAATTTTCCACCAGAAATTGATTAACGTCACTGCAAGAGAGATGAAGAAAGCTCCCAGAAGAAAAGATTTAAAAAAGAGAGGTATGGGAAATTTAAAAATTATGAATGAAGTAGATGCATAAAAGAGAGTGGTCATCAGAAGTGGAATTATCCTTTCATGCCTGTTCTCTATTGACCATGAGCTGATAACATTTTTATATTTAAGGAAAGGCATCAGAGAGAGAGGCAACAGAACATTGTTTATCAACACTATAAGAAACAGCAGCTTCTTGACCTGGAAAGGAAGGTAACTCATAAGTGTAGGCCCCGAAAAAATCATTGCCATTCCATACAAAGGCATCAGTAATGGATGGAAAACAACAGATATTATGAAAGCTGCTTTATCTAAAAGACCTTTTGTTTCATTATTGTCCATCAAATCTCCTTCCTCAGTCTTGCGACCGGAATATTAAGTTGTTCACGATATTTCGCAACAGTACGACGTGCAATCTGGTATCCCTTTTCCTGAAGTATTTCAGTAAGCCTTTCATCAGTCAATGGCCTGCGTTTTTGCTCATTATCAATACAGTCATGCAGGATTCTTTTAATTTCTCTTGTCGACACTTCTTCTCCGCTGTCAGTCTGAAGTCCTTCTGAGAAAAAATACTTCAGAGGGAATATGCCAAAGTGTGTCTGAATGAATTTACTGTTTGCAACTCTTGATACCGTCGAAATGTCGAGGCCTGTCATCTCTGCAACATCTTTGAGGATCATCGGTCTCAGTTTCGTTTCATCCCCTTCAATAAAATACTCCTTCTGATATTCCAGTATGGCATTCATGGTTAGCAGCAGTGTATTCTGCCTTTGTTTTATAGCATCGATAAACCATTTGGCCGAATCAATCTTCTGCTTCACAAACAGGACAGCTTCCTTCATCTCTTTTTTCTGATCCTTGTTCTCACTGTATGTACGAAGCATTTCATTATATGAGGAGCTTAACTTTAATTCAGGAAGGTTCCTTGAGTTCAGATGGAGGTCGAAACCGTCTTCAGTAAGCTCCAGGATAAAGTCGGGAACAATTGGCTGGGATAATTTGCTGAATGAATCGCCATAATCACCTCCCGGTTTTGGATTTAATTTCAGTATTTCATCAATTGCAGCTTTAAGTTCATCTTCACTTATCCCAAGCTTTGCAACAATTTTATCATAATGTCTTTTAGTAAATTCTTCAAAATACTGATCCAGGATCTTATATGCCAGGTCAAGAGAATGCTGGTTAGCCTCCTTTTTTTCAATCTGAAGCATAAGACACTCCCTGAGGGTTCTTGCACCAACACCTGCCGGTTCAAGGTCCTGAATCATTTTCAATACTTCCTCAAGTTCTGTTTCTGTTGTTTCAACATTCTGAAGAAAAGCAAGATCATCCACAATATTAGCCAGCTCTCGCCTCAGGTACCCGTCTTCATCGATATTTCCGATTATATACTTTCCAATGATCACCTGTTTCCCGGTAAGATCCCTGAGGCCCAGCTGCGATTCAAGGTTTTCCTGAAATGAATATCCTACTGAAAAGGGGATCTCCGTTCTTTTATCCTCGTCCTTACTGTAATTCTTTGCCTGAAGACGATACTCTGGAATATCTTCTTCTTCAAGATAATCGTCGAGAGTAAATTCATCCTGATCTTTGTCTTTTATATCAAGTTCCTCTTCTTCAGGTTGCATGGGGATCTCTTCTTCCTCCTCAGGGCCTTCCTCCAGTGCAGGATTCTCCTCAAGCTCTTTCTTTATTCTCTCCTCTATCTGCATAGTAGGAACCTCCAGCAGCTTGATCATCTGGATCTGCTGCGGCGAAAGCTTTTGAAGCAATTTCTGCTGTAATCTTTGCTTTAACATTCGCTTAGCTTCAACAAAAATATCTTTCGGTCCGGATTCCCCTAGAATTCAGCATTTTTGGGAGTCCTTGGGAACGGTATAACGTCTCTTATATTAGACATCCCTGTCACAAATAATATCAATCTTTCAAAGCCAAGGCCAAATCCGCTGTGTGGTGCTGAACCAAACCTCCTTGTGTCAACATACCACCACAGATCTTTTCTGGGCAATTTCAATTCAGTAATACGGGCCATCAGTTTATCATAATCTTCCTCTCTTTGTGATCCTCCGATTATCTCACCTATCCCCGGAAAAAGAACATCCATAGCTTTAACAGTTTTTCCATCAGCATTCTGTTTCATATAGAATGCTTTAATAGCTTTTGGATAATCAGTAAGAATAACCGGCCTTTTGAAGTGCTGTTCAACAAGATATCTTTCGTGTTCCGACTGCAGATCTGTACCCCAGTCTACCGGATAATCCCATTTCCTGCCTGAAGAAGTCAGAATTGAAATAGCTTCGGTATATGTTAATCTTACAAATTCATTATTAACAACAAATTTCAACCTTTCCAGTAATCCTTTGTCAATCATATTATTAAGAAACTCAAGGTCATCCTGGCAATTGTCAAGTGCATACCTGATCAGATATTTTACAAAATCTTCTGCAAGATCCATATTATCAGTAATATCATAAAATGCCATTTCGGGTTCTATCATCCAGAACTCGGCCAGATGGCGGGGAGTATTTGAGTTTTCAGCCCTGAACGTTGGTCCGAAAGTATAAATCTCACCTAAAGAAAGAGCTCCAAGTTCTCCTTCGAGCTGCCCCGAAACTGTAAGATTTGTCTCTTTCCCAAAGAAATCGCTGGTGAAATTAACGGAACCATCCTCATTATGAGGCAACTTATTCAAATCCATGGTAGTGACATGAAACATCTCACCGGCTCCTTCACAATCACTTCCTGTAATAATTGGCGTATGAAGATATACGAATCCTTTATCGTTAAAATATTTATGAATGGCAAAAGCCATGGCGTGCCTTATTCTGAAGACTGCGCCAAAGGTGTTCGTCCTGAAACGGAGATGAGCATTTTCCCTCAGGAATTCCATTGAATGTCCTTTCTTCTGAAGAGGATATGTTTCTGCGTCGCTCTTTCCGTAAAGCTCAATTGAAACAGCATTTATCTCTACTTTCTGACCCTGGCCCTGCGACTCAACCAGCTTCCCGG
The DNA here is from genome assembly GCA_035354395.1 of Bacteroidales bacterium. Classification (GTDB taxonomy): domain Bacteria; phylum Bacteroidota; class Bacteroidia; order Bacteroidales; family VadinHA17; genus LD21. Next base: position 25,922 of record DAOQAX010000005.1, read on the forward strand.
AAACAGCAATACAAGCTCCGGTTGTTATATCTTTAAGAAGCTTTTCATCAAATAATGCCACATCTGCAACCACCTGTATATTGTTGATTGTTGAACCGTCATTCAGAGCAATAAAAACAATATTTTTATTTCCTCTTTTCGTTCTCACCCAACCTTTTACCAATACATCAGACCCCGTCTGCGGGGCGGATAAAAGTCCTTTTACCTTAGTTCTTTTCATCTTGATCAATTATATTCTGTAAAAAATGCAGCACAAAAATAATAAAATGTTAGCCTTTAAAGCAGTAGAATACACCATTATTTACAATATTCTATTCCCCTGGCAGTTATTATCAATATTAACAGTCTGATCGCATATTGGTTTGAAAATTTGCAAAAACTCAATAACTTTGAATATTATATTGAAAACTGTCAATTGTTATGGAAGAACCGAAAAAAATTATTGTCGTACCATGGGATTTCACCGAAGTTGCAGAAAATGCCCTGGCACACGCAGCTAAAATTGGACTGATGGTTGGAAACGATATATGCCTTTTGCATATAGTTGACCCTGGTATCAGTGCAAAAGAAGAAGGAGAAAAAAAGGCTCTGCTTAAACATCTGTCAGAGGAAAACAGTAAAAAATACAATATCCCTGTTTCTTATAGTATTTCTAAAGGAAGCATATTCTCGGCTATTGCTGATTTCGTCAATGAAATAAATGCAAACCTTGTTGTGATGGGGACTCATGGAATGAAAGGTATGCAGAAACTTACAGGGAGTTGGGCACTGAAAGTTATTGTTAAATCAAAAGTACCTTTTATTGTTGTTCAGGATCCTCCATCATCACAGGAGAAATATCATAATATTGTCTTCCCTGTTGATTTCAAGAGTGAGAATAAAGAGAAGATGAAGATGGCAATTTTCATGGGCAAGTATTTTGATTCGAAAATACATATTCTTGTTTCTCCCAGCACTGATAAGAGCATTATCAAAAAGACAAATATAAATTTGAATTTTGCGGTTAAATATCTGATACAAAATAATATATCTTACGAGATCTATAATATCCCCAAAGGTGATCTCGCTCAGCAAACTATTGATTTTGCACAGAAGATCAATGCTGACCTGATTCTTATTATGACCACCAAGAATATTACTTTTGCTGATTATGTAGTTGGAGCCTCCGAGCAATCTATCATTGCCAACAGTTCCAAAATACCTGTTTGCTGTGTGAATCCCATGTCCTCTTTTGCCAGTGTTGGACAATTTATGGGAGGTTGGGCTCAATGAGAAAACAATAACTGATTTATGTCAATTGTAGTTCAGGGGATTACAAAATTTTATGGCGGGCAGAAAGCACTTGATAACGTTTCCTTCGAAGTAAAAACCGGAGAGATTGTCGGATTTCTTGGGCCCAATGGCGCCGGAAAATCAACTATGATGAAGATCATTACCGGATTCATCCCTTCATCATCAGGAGAGGTATATGTTAATGGTCTTGAGGTTGGCATGGATAATCTTGAGGTTAGAAATCATATTGGCTACCTTCCTGAAAATAATCCTCTTTATCCTGAGATGTATGTAAGAGAATACCTGGGATTTGTGGCTTCCATGTATAATACCGGAGTGCCTAAGAAAAAGCTGATCGATAATATAATTGAAGTAACCGGTTTGACCCCCGAACAGAAAAAAAAGATAGGTTCACTTTCAAAAGGCTACAGGCAGAGAGTTGGTCTTGCCCAGGCGCTGATTAACAATCCCGATGTCCTTATCCTCGACGAGGCAACTACCGGCCTTGATCCAAACCAGATTGTTGAGATACGTAATCTTATCAAAGAGGCCGGAAAAGAAAAGACAGTAATGCTTTCAACACATATTATGCAGGAAGTTGAGGCAATATGCGACAGGGTAATAATCATTGATAAGGGTGTGATTGTGGCAAATGAAGAGAAAAGTAATATCTATTCTGTAATTAAACGCCAAAAACAGATTATTCAGGTTGAGTTTGATAAAGATACCGACAAAGCAACTCTGTCTGAGATCAAAAATGTAACCACTGTCCGACTTATTAAAAGCAAAACATGGCTTATTGAAGCAGTTGGTGATGAAGATATCAGGCCCTCATTATTTAGCTATGCGGTAAGTAAAAACCTTATGGTTCTTTCGCTGCAGAAGCAGGAGAGTAACCTTGAAGATGTTTTCAGAGAACTAACAAATTGATATTATTTGTTTTTTCGTGATATTTTCATTTTCTTTGCGCCTGATATATATGTGGAAAGATTTGAGCTGATTGCAACCACAGGAAAAAAATGCTAAACCGCGGATAATTCCTTTTTCCAATCAACCATACTTTTTCCCTGGTTATTTTTAGTAATAATTTAATAGTATTGATATGGGATATTTATTTACTTCCGAATCAGTATCAGAAGGTCACCCCGATAAGGTAGCCGATCAGATATCAGATGCTTTGCTCGATGAATTCCTTCGGTGGGATACTGAATCAAAGGTTGCCTGTGAGACATTCGTAACAACCGGACTTGTAGTATGTGGCGGAGAAGTTCGTACAGACGGATGGGTGGATGTACAGGAAACTGCACGTAACGTAATAAGAAACATAGGTTATACAAAAGCAGAATACCGTTTTGACTGCGATTCATGCGGCGTAATCTCCACCATACATGAACAGTCGAGCGACATCAGACAGGGTGTTGTGCGCGAGAATCCCGAAGATCAGGGAGCAGGCGATCAGGGAATGATGTTTGGCTATGCCTGCCGTGAAATGGATAATTACATGCCACTGACAATGGAACTGGCTCATCGTCTTCTGCGCGAACTGGCTGTGATCCGCCGCGAAAACAAACAGATGAAATATTTAAGACCCGATGCAAAATCGCAGGTTACAGTAGAATATGACAACAATCATAATCCTGTTCGCATCGATACAATAGTCATCAGCACTCAGCACGATGAATTTGTCCTTCCGGCAGAGAAATCAAAAAAAGCAGAGCACGAGGCTGAATTGGAAATGCAGAAGAAGATCACTGAGGATATTACCAAATACCTTATTCCAAGAGTTAAGAAAACACTTCCTGCAAAAATCCAAAAGTTGTTTAACAGCGAATTTAAGCTTCTTGTTAATCCTACAGGAAAATTCGTTATTGGAGGTCCTCATGGAGATACTGGTCTTACCGGACGAAAAATTATCGTTGATACCTATGGAGGACACGGAGCTCACGGAGGAGGTGCCTTCTCAGGCAAAGACTCTTCAAAAGTAGACAGATCAGCAGCTTATGCTGCACGTCATATCGCAAAAAATCTTGTTGCTGCCGGCGTCTGCGACCAAGCTCTTATCCAGGTGGCTTACGCTATCGGAGTTGCCCAGCCGGTTGGTCTATACGTCAACACATACGGAACAGCAAAAGTAAAAGATGCAAATGGCAATATCTTATCTGACGGAGAGATTGCATCAACAGTGAATAGCCTGTTTGATATGCGCCCATACTCTATTGTTCAGCGTTTTGGATTAAAAAATCCTGTTTTCCTGCCAACAGCTTCATACGGACATTTCGGACGTGAGCCTTATATCGGCGAAACTGACGTTTATTATGAAGTACCGGGCAGCAAACCAAGAGCTATAAATGGTAACGGTAAGAAAGCTTATACCAAAAAGGTAGAATTCTTTGCCTGGGAAAAGCTTGATTATGTTGATAAAATAAAGAAAGCTTTTAATTTATAAGCACTTATAAACCAAAAGAGGCTGTTTCAAAATCTTTTATCACCCCCAACCCCCTGAAGGGGGCTTTGTAAAAACCTGGTATTCAGAAAGTCCCCTTTAGGGGATTTAGGGGTTAATAAGGATAAAGAATTTTTGAAACAGCCTCTTTTTATCTTCCCCCTCATGGGCGCATGAGGGCAAGCATCTTAAAATGACGCTTTTACGATCTTGGCAATATTGTCGGAGATACCGTAGGTATAATAGTGAACACCAGGAACCCCTTCTTTGATCAGTTCTTTCGATTGCATGGTTGCCCATTCAACTCCAACCTCACGTGCCTCTTTATCGTTATTGCATTTTTTGACTGCATTTACAAGGTCATTTGGCAGGTCAATATGGAAAGACTGGGGTAAAAACCTGATATCATTCAATGCAGATATCGCTTTTATGCCGGCAACAATCGGAATTGTAATTCCTGCCTCTCTGCATGCATCCCTGAACCTGAAGTATTTCTGGTTATCAAAAAACATCTGTGTAACAATATAACTGGCTCCGGCATCGACCTTAACTTTCAGGTTTTCTATATCGGTCTCTATGTTTGGAGCTTCAAAATGTTTCTCGGGGTAGCCGGCCACT
>DAOQAX010000006.1:0-29931 GCA_035354395.1 Bacteroidales bacterium
TCCTTTTATCGACAATCTGGCCCTTGCAGCATTAAAATTCTCATATTCGATTTCACCCAGTTCGCCACCATCAATTGTGTAAGCGAAATCGGCATTAAACTTTTTTACATCAAACTTATCGGCTCCGCGTCCTATCTCTTCATCGGGAGTGAATGCTATCCGAATGGTGCCATGTTTAATCTCAGGATGATTAACAATATAATCCATAGCTGCCATAATCTCGGCAATTCCTGCCTTATCATCAGCTCCAAGTAAAGTGGTCCCGTCAGTAGTAACCAGAGTCTGACCGATATAATTATTAAGAACCGGAAAATCTTTATGGGACAAAAAAATATTCTCTTCCTTATTTAATAAAATATTTTCCCCTAAGAATTCAACAAGTTGTGGTTTGATATTTTCCGATTTACAATCAGGTGAAGTATCAAGATGCGCTAAAAAACCGATAACAGGTAACTCCATTTCAACATTTGAAGGCAAGGTTGCCATAACATACCCGTTATCATCAACTGAGATATCCTGCAAACCTATTTCTTTCATCTCTTCTGCAAGCATCCCTGCAAGAACGGTCTGCCCTTGTGTTGAAGGAGATGTTTCCGACATCTCATCTGACCCGCTGTTGATAGTGACATAGCGCAAAAATCGGTTTACAAGCTTATCCATAAATATTGATTTAGTAAAAGTCTGAGACATTATCGTTTTCTGCTAAAGCTGCATCTCCGGCATAATGGTTCAACACGTTCCGCATTAATAAAACCATTGAAAATTTTTTGTGCCCTTTCTGACTCAAAAATAAGTTGAAGGTCGTTACTAAGGATGTCTCCAAGGTTTATGATTCCTTCAGCATCAAGACAGCATGGAACAATTGTTCCGTCGTACAATATTGCGACCTGATCGCGCAGCCCGCGACAGGAACCTTTTGCATTATAATGACTGCCGGAAAGGGTTGGCCACGAGAATTCGAAATCGGAATTAATAAACAGTCTCTCTTTCAGTCTCAACCCTTCCCCTGGTTTTAACATATTCATCAAATCTGAGCCAGGGGTAAATTCTTTTTCTATTTCTTTGAGAATCATTTGATTATCCGGATTATTGTTCCGGTCGCCTTTTTCAAAATTCCAGAACCGTAACGAAATCATTTTATCGGTTTGTTGCCTGGCTTGTTTCGTAAACTCAATAACTTCCTTAATGTAATCATTTCTATCTTTATTATGATGTAATTCAGAAAAGCAGTGTAACGATATATTTATTTGTCGCAGAGCCTGTTTTTTCAATAACATCTCACCCTTATCGGCTAACAGGGTTCCATTCGTAACCAGGACGACATTGAGTTTGTTTTCATGGCAGATGTCGAGTATCTCGTTTAATTGGGGATGAAGCAGAGGTTCTCCTTTTACATGAAGATAAACATATTTGGTATGTCCGTCGATTTTCTTTACAACTTCAGCAAATACACTCAAAGGCATAAATCCAAGGGGTCTGTTACCCGGAGAGCAGAAGCTGCAATGCAGGTTGCATGTATTGGTGATCTCAACGTAAATCTTTTTAAAATGCTTTATTTCCATTAACTGAATATTATTATTCACAAATCAGGCAACTTTAAATGGATCTGTTATTAAATCATCAAAACCAGAATCCGAGATTAGCAGACAGTGTTGGCTTCTTATATCTGTCAGAGTATCCTACTGTCAGTTCTACTGGACCCATAGCCGATTTATAGGCATAAGTCAGACCATAGCCCATTATTGCCTCATAGTCGTTAAAATGATTGAATTTATTGTTATGAACCAGATAATTTCCTAATAAAGTGATATAATTACGTTTGATATTTATCCGCACTCCTGCCAGTCCCACATATGAATATTTTCCAGTCGACCATATTGCCGGCAAACCATAAAATGGAAGATGAGGATCAAAAGCAATTTCATAATCATGTCCGGCTGTAAAGTTATTAAGGTATTCAGGTATGTTGTCTGATAAGACTGATCTTCCGTGAAGGTTTAATAATAAAGCTGAAGAACTGTTTAGTTTTATCACATTTCGCATTTTGAAAAACACAATAGGGTCAACATGGCTAAAACTTCCATGCTGTGATAATGATACTTCAGAGTATAATTCAGTTCCTTTCTTCGGAAAATAGTAATCATCGAGGTTATCGTATTTGTAAAAAACCATGAAGTCGGTAATGGATTTTTCTTTTGATGCATAAGAAAGGCTGCTGTCACTAATAGAGTTATATAATTTACCTCTGTAGAATTCCTGTTTTATCCCTCCTCCGATTATTGCATATTGAAATATTCTCTGATATGAATAAAGTTTTGCAGAACCCGCAAATATCTCAGCAGGATAAGAATAATCTCTGTTTAAATGTACAATAGGATTGGCGTACATACCATCAATCATAAGTGCAAGTTTCGGGAAGTTCTTTTTGTCAAGTTCAACCAGAAAATTTAATCTTGGATTAGAAGAGATATCTGCTGTAAGAGATAATAATCCAAAAGTCTTTGTATAGTCTTTCCTGGTTAAATTAAGTAAGATGGAAACTGCACTTCTCGTATTTAAACGCATACCTACATTGACATCCATCTTTTTTTTCTCATCAAGCATAATATTCAGCCGTTTGCCGGAGTAGTTATCCTCCAGGTTGAAATAAGCCCTTTTAAAACTCCCGGTTCCATAAAGGTTATTAATTGCTTTCTTTATTTCGTTGTACGAGTATTTCCCCGGAACATCCAGTTCAAGTCCTTCTCTTAAGAAATTTTCCGGCATAGAGTATTTTCCTGTAATTGAAATTTTGTTGATCTTCCAGTCATTTTGTGTTATTAAAGAGTCAGTTATTTGTTTTGGTTGCAGGTTATATTTTGCTTTAAGGCTCCTTATTTCCCCAACAGATTCCCGTGCTGCTTTCATTCCGCGATTTATCAGAGTATCAACTGCAGAGGTATAAAAGCTCGATGTCCCGTATCCTTCAATATCGGGCTTTATAATTATGTCGCATAGTTTCCTGTTCTCAAAATTCTTTCTGAGGGTGAAATAGTTAATCAGTTGATCCACAACTTCACTTATTGATTTAATCTCTTCAGCTTCATGCAATTTGGCACTGATGTCCACACCTATGATGATGTCGGCTCCCATTTTCCTGGCAACATCGGTTGGAAAGTTATTTACTATTCCTCCGTCAACAAGCAAACGACCTTTATATTCACTTGGTTCAAACACTCCGGGGATAGCCATGCTTGAAAATAAGGCAGTCGGTAAAAATCCGGAATTCAGTAAAACTTCTTCTCCAGTTTCCAGATCAGTACTTACGCAGGCGAATGAGACCGGAAAATCATTAAAATTTGCATTCGCTGGAACATTAGCTGTAAGTCCGCAAAACAGGTTGATAACATTCTGCCCCCTTATTATTCCTTTGGGCATGACATACTTGATTCCTTTTGTCAGGGGTATCGATAACATATAACGTTGACGCTCAATCCTGGAGTATTGATCCAGTTCTTTACGCGGAATTCTGTCAGACAAAAGTTCTGACCAATTGGCGTTATGCGATAAATCGCGTATCTCATCAGCGCTATAGCCGATGGAATATAGTCCACCTATAAGGCTTCCCATGCTGGTTCCCACAATAATATCTATCGGAATTCCTTCCTCTTCCAATACTTTTAAAACCCCGATATGTGAAAATCCTTTTGCTCCTCCCCCGCTAAGAACAACAGCTACCTTTGGCCGGTCTGAGGGCTGAGAGCTGCAGATCCGGAAGCCTATTGCCAACAGAACGATAATCAGAAATGCACGTTTCATTGAAATTAAATATTTAATACATCCGGGTCCTCTATACAAATCTCCGATTAAATGGCAAATAACATAATATACATTCGCTAATCAGATGATCCGGCAAATTTATTAAATATTACAAACTTAATTCTGCTTTGACAGGTTAAGCTAATCCATGATTTTTTCAGTTTTACCCCATCCCTGAAGGGTGTCAGGAGAAAAATCCACCTGCACCTGTTGTGGTATCTAGTAAAAGCAGACAGATTCTTCTAATATGTCAAAGGAGAACTAATGTTAAGTCAATAAATCGTATCTTTGCATTAAGGCCTAAAATATGTGATGCATTTGCATATGGTTTATATTCCAGGTAAGTAACTGGAAAGATAATCAGTCTTAATTACATTCTGAGGAAACGCAGCGCACAGAGTGGTAAGTGTTGGACCAGAACATTTAATAAGTAATTCTTTCTTGTTCCGGATGAATCATTACACAACATTAAAATTTGAATTTTATGATTACGGCTATAATTATAGTACTCTTAATGATTTTTGTAGGTATACGCTTTTCCAAGAAATACAGGAAAATGCGACATAGACAATGGCATGTAAGGGAGTGGCTAAAAACAATCAGAAAAAAATTTGAACATAAGAAACATTGATTGTCAGACATATTATAACATCAGAAACGATATCCTCATTGCTGAATCTTTATATTCTTTTTGGTTGATAAAATCCAACATCTGACGAAACTCCTGTTTTCATGAATTCACAATTTCACACTTCCAGGGTGTAAAATTGCATCTTTAGTCAATTCGAATTAGTTTATTCTGCTCCCAGTTTCTGCAGGTTTATTTTGTTAATAAAGACATTGTAAGCCGCCTGTAAAAAGCTCTGGTAAGAATTGCGACATCTGACCTGTTCTGCAAGATAATCTTTATCCTGTATATAGGCTTTGTCAACCTGAGCCATTGAGGCTTTAAGATTTTCGGCACTCATTTCGTAATTCTGCCTGTACATCTCGTACTCTTTTTCAGAAGTCATCAGCTGGTTTCTGGCGTCCAGCCATTCCTGGCTTTTCTGGTTTTGCATTCTGCGCATATTCTCCCGTTCTATCTGCTGCTGTAGTTTAAGCTGTGCTACTTCTTTTGATGTGGTAAAGGCTTGTGTGAGCGGAACTTTAAGAGAGACAGCAATGTAGCTGTTTCCGTGCCAGAGGCTTCCATCGCCCGGGTTAAAGGCATTACCGTAGTAGTTGTTGCCATAAAAACAGGTCATCGAAAACAATGGGGCATATTTCAATTGGGCCGACTTTATGCGGCTTTCAGATAAAGCTATCACTTCAGCCTGACGGGCCAGAACAGGTCCGTGGAGTACAGAATCTGTAACCCGGTTACCGGCTGTAACACCGTATTCCGCATGATCCATTTTTGCATGTAAAGCGGGAATGTCTTCCGAAAGATGCAAAGCCTCCGTGTTTTTGACAGACACCTCCACTCCCATCTTATATAACAATTTTGCTTTTGCTGCATTCAGAACCCTTTCCGCATTCAAATACTGCATGATGGATGTATTGTAGGCAATAACGGCATTGTTCTTATCAGGCAGGGATATTTTTGCCTGTTGATAAAGAATTATGGCCTCTTTCCATGAATGATAATAAAAAACAGTATCATATTTCAGTGATTCAAGCTGATCTTGTGAAATAACACATTCAGCATAGGCTTGTGCAATATCCGCCTGTATATCGGTTTCGGAAATCTTTGTGTCAAAATTACTGATCTTATTCTGTATCTTTTGCTCTGATGCCTGCCTAAAGGTGGCCGGATTAAAAATATCGTATGAAAAGTTAATTCCCGCTCCTGAGTTCCAGTCGGTGTTAAACTTCATGTACAGCATCTGATCAGGAGCTGCAGCAGGGTTTATCATTGATGCGGGGATTGGTGTAGACGGAATAATAAGATTGCGCCTGACATCACCCGACAGATAAACATCCGGGATCTTGTCTCTCTGAATCTTCGAAAGTTCCTGCTCATCCTTTTGTTGTTTCAGCCTTTGTACATTTAGTTCAGGTGAATTATTCAGCGCATATGAAATAGCCCTGTCGAGGGTCAGTTGATCCAGAGGGATGGTGCCTGCATGCTCCTGGGCTGCAAGAGTCTGCATTCCCAGGAAAACATCAAGCAATACGGCATAAATCATATAGTTTTTCATAACAGACAATGTTTTATCTGAACACCGATGAAGGTTCTACGTTTTTCAGTTTGCTGGTTGAGAAGAAGGAGCTGCCGACGGCAATGAACAGGGTTACCAGGAACAGAAACAGAAGGAAAAATGGAGTCAGTCTGATAATTAATCCAGCCTTTGCCATGCCGTATTTTGTACCGGTCAGCATTATCAGCGATATGGTAAATCCCACTATAGAGTATAAAAACGACTGGGTAATAACCAGACGGGTAATATAGGTCCTTGTAGCGCCGATGGCTTTCAGGGTGCCATAGTCTTTTATGCGGTCGTAGGTGGCAGAGTACATAGTCAGCCCGATAATAAAGAACCCGCTGATTATGGCAAATATTACCAGGGTTCCAAAACTCATACCCATATTATTAGCTGTCATCACATTAATAACTGTTGCCCTTCCAAGATCTTCCGTCCGCCAGGCTTGAAGATCAGGGGCAATACTATTTATCCGTTCTACAACCCGGTCAATCTTCAGGGGATCATGAACGGTAATGATTACCCCGTTTACAAGGCTTTCTGAAAATCCTGAAAAAAAGCGTGCCTTGGATGCCGTGGTGTATAAGAGTGGTGCGGAAAATCCTTTCGCATTTTTTGTAGTAACGCCCACAGTGGCTCTCTTTCCGTTAATTTCAAAGGTTGTTCCTTTTTTAACATCGTAATGAAAAGCCCTGTTGTCGTAAAAATCAGCCGAAACGGTATAAGGGTCCACCAGGTCCTGCATTGACCCGGAGTTCAGCAATTTAGCCGAAGGTCCTGCCGCCATCTCGGGATAATCGCTTCCGATCACCATGGCAGGAGAATTATACCCGTTGGGAAATTTGACACTTACGTTAGTCATGATAATGCCATAAGCGCCATCAACATCAGGAACGCTTCGCAGCTGATTTACCCACCGTATATCGAAAGGGGCCAGTTGATTGGCATTGTTCGTTCGTTTATTGACCACAAAAACCTGGGCGTACTCCGGGTTGGCATTATTTACAATTCCACCGATGAGAGATGAGAGATAAAAAAAGATGCCCAACTCCAGTCCGATCAGGTAAATACTGATTATAATAGCCAACAGTATTCCCAGACTCTTGGCTTTCTCAAAACGGATGAATTTATAAGCGGTTGAAAACATGCTGTTTTATTTGGTTTGTATAGTGCATTCCACCTTGGTACTGATCAAAAGTGAATGATAAACCGTATCGAGGAAGATGTCCACTTCTCTTACCCTGCGGTCTTCGAGGTCGTCACGGCTGTCGGAGAACAACGACTTCTTCTTCAGATCGGCAGAGATGCGGATAACCCTGCCATGTGCCACAGCTTCATCTATGCCTGAAAGGTTGACCGTGCATTTCTGGCCGGGGACCACCTTCGATGCAAACATCTCATCAATTTCAGCCTGTACCATCAGCGGAGTAGCCGGGGCCAGCCGGGCATAGGTCTGATATTGGTTTACCGCTTCTCCTGGTTTCGGAAGTATTTCCAGGACAATTCCATCTGCAGGAGCTCTGAAAGCAGTCTGTTTAAGGTTATTCATTTTTGCAGCCTGTTGTACAAGTATTTCGTCAAGCTGTGACTTCTGCATGGACAGATCGTTTCCCAGCTTTTTCATCTCCATACATGCCTGGTCATAATCGTTCTGAAGAGTGCGAACATTTTCACCGGTCGTTGCTCCCGATTTCAAAAGGTCCTGCGCGTCGGTCAGCTTCCTCAGCTTATCGGAAAGGGCTGTTTTCTTTTGTTCTATGAGCCATCTTTGCGATTCAACAGCATTCTGTTGAGATGTGACTTTGTTCCTGAACTCCTGGAAGGCCAGCTCAGCGTCCGTTTTATCGAGCTGAAGCAGGATATCACCTTTTTTTACCCTGCTGCCCCCGGCTACAGGGACTGCGGTGACTATGCCCGAAATCGGAGATGCCAGTTCACTGATTCCCCCTTCGGGTATTATTTTGCCTATACCAGTTATCTGAGTAACTGGCAGGTCTTCCGTCGCAGGCTGTTTTACCTGTTTTCTGGCACAGCCGGTCATGGTTACGATGATGAGGGTAAGAATAATAGCTTTGTTCATAGCAGTTTTTTTCTTAATTATCGGGATTTTCACCAGCGGATGATTCACATATGCTGCCATCCGTCACATAAATAGTACGGTCGGCATATTTTCTGAGTCGCATATCATGTGTAACAATGATTACAGCACACTCCTTCTGCTTCAGGGCACACAGGTTGTCCATTACCTGAAGGGTGCTTTTGTGATCGAGTGAGGCAGTGGGCTCATCACACAAAATCAACCCTGGATTTGTTATCAATGCCCTTGCTATTGCAATCCGCTGTTGCTGTCCGCCACTTAGATTCCTGGGTAAATTCTTTATCCTGTCGCCCAGCCCAAACTCATTAAGCAGAGCCAGCGCTTTACTCCTGGCCTCCTTATGAGAAACTCCCTGCATCAGGAGCGGTTGCATGACATTCTCAAGTCCGCTGAGAGGCGCCAACAGATTAAATCCCTGAAACACAAAACCTATTTTATTAAGCCTTATTTCAGCCAGCTCATTCTCGGACAGATTATTCACGCACTCATCTTCGATCCATACGTCTCCCGTGGTAGGATAAATAACACATCCAAGCAGAGAGAGCAGTGTTGTCTTTCCCGAACCCGAAGGTCCGACAATAAGAGTGAGCTCATTTTTACGAAACTCAACAGTTGTAGGCTGTAAAGCAATAACAGAGCTGTCTCCTGTCACATATGTTTTCCCTGCTGCTGAAAGTCGTGCTGAGATGGTCATCTTACTTTTTTTATAACGTAAATATAATACAATATTGTTCTATTATCAATAATTATTTATCTGTTATTTTCATATAATAACAATTATTAATACATTTATGTTCTAATTTATTATTCAGCTGATAATGCGAACCAAAGAATTGCTGCAGGAACTAATAGGTCTGGTGGAGGCATTCGATACCTCAGTGCCTGAAGGTGAATCCATTAATCTGGATGATTTCATTTCTTTTCTGAACAAGCTTCCCGTTCAGTCAAAAGACAACAAAACGATCATAAATATCTCAAAGAACGTAAGCCTGCTCCACCGATATTCAAAATTCTACCTGAAAAAAGTGCTGAAGGATTCTATGTTGCAGACTATTGACGAATATTCTTACCTGATAAGTCTGTTCTATAATGAGAGTCTTACCAAGACCGAGCTGAACAACATGAATGCCATGGAAAAGACATCAGGTAATGAGGTGATCAGGCGTTTACTGAAAGCTAACCTGATAAAACAGCAACGGGATCAGTCAGACAAGCGAAGTATGCGTGTCTCTATCACAGGGCAGGGAAAAACTGAGATAAAAAAAATATTTCCCGGGTTGAACAAGGCAGCAATAATCCTTTCGGGACCACTCCCTGACGGTGAAAAAGAGAGTCTCAACCGTTCGCTTTCAAACCTGTGTGATTACCACCATAATATCTTTATCGGGCAAAAGAATTCATCCATTGATGATATTTTAAGCGAAATATCTGAATAGCATAGCAATCGCTGCCTGTTTTTCTGCTATCAACCCTGTTTCCGACTTGATCCTTTATTTTTCCTTATGCTTATGAATGCAAGCTTTCAACGCAACGGAAAAATAAAAGCCCAACACTTACGTGTCAGGCTTTTTCTTTTGTCGGGGTGGCAGGATTCGAACCTGCGACCCTCTGGTCCCAAACCAGATGCGCTAACCGGGCTGCGCTACACCCCGCTTTATTCACCTTCCGGACATTGCCATGGGTGATAAACCGGACGCAAAATTAAAATAGTTTTTTGAATTTAATAATTTATCCCGCTTTTTATTTTCAAATCAACAATAAACAATATGCATAATATTGTTTATCAATACATTATCAATAAAGCAGTATAAAATATTGTTTATATGATATTGTGTGATTCATTTATCAGCTCTCCAAAAGCTTCCAGATCAGAGACTACAACATCCGGCTTGGGATCAGCCTTTTCTGCATCTTCCAATGTTGCTTCCCCGCTGAGCACAAGTGCACCTAATACATTTGCCCGGTGGGCCATCATCATATCTGTGTATATCCGGTCACCAACCATCACAATCTCTTCCGGTCTTAACCCATTACTTTTAAGAATTCCATCCAGCATTTCCGGATTTGGCTTTCCCAGGACGACATCAGGTTTCCTGTTTGTAGCTTTTTCAAGGGCAGCACAGATAGATCCGCAATCAACAAGAGTCACCGGCTGGTCTGTGGGACAAACATAATCAGGGTTCGTGGCAAAATAGGGTTTCTTATTATTTATCCACCATGCAGCCCGGGAAAGACGATTATAAGTCAGCGTCTTATCAAATCCTACAACAACAGCATCAGGTTCCGCGTACGGATCATCTGGCAGAGAAAAAAAGCCTGCATTCTCAAATTCACCTATCATACTTGGTGTACCAAGAATAAAAAGCCTTTTGACATGCGGGTGATTGCTAATTATATATTCAATAGTTGCCTGTGCTGTCGTATATATCTCATTTTTAGTTGCAGTAAGTCCCATTTCTTTCAGATGCTTAAGGTAGTCATCAGTACTTCTTGAAGGATTATTTGTCAGAAATGAATAACTTATCCCATTACTTCTAAGAAGCCTGAGAAAATCTTTTGTGAAAGGGAACAATGTATCCCCTTTATATATTGTGCCATCCATGTCCAAAGCCACATGTGATATAAGACCTATTCGTTTCAACAATGATTTGTCATCACTAAAAGAGGTCAGAAGTACTTTTGAATCCATAATATACTTTTAAAACATTTCATCTAACCATTTTTCAAGATAGCCAGTCCTTAAAGCTATATCGAGAACGGTAAAACGGCGGCGTATATATTGAGCACGAATAAAAGCATGCCGCATGCGTATTTTTGAAACACCTATTTCTTCAGGTTCAACCGGAGCACCAACAAGCCTGAATCTTCTCCTGACTTCATCAGAAGAAATCAGCTGAGTAGTTAGTCTGTCACGCAACCCAGGCCAGTTATTTTTAAAAATCTCCAACTGAACAGACAAGTCATTCTGTGTGATATATTTGGCTTTTGATTCAGAGATAGCAGTTTCGAGGAAATCGGTTTCGCCAAACATTTTTTCTGCGCTCGATTCTATCTCACACCATTCAGGCCACTTGCTGCAACAGGCCTTTACATCCAGCTTCTCAAAAGTAGTATTCAGCATCTTTTCATAAAGAGTTGTTATAGCCATAGTAGCCACTCCTACCTGAAATCCATGAGAAGGAGTTTCCCCATTATAAGTATGGTGCTCCATATTCCACAAATGGCTGAACTGATGCTCTGCTCCAGAAGCCGGACGACTCGACTGGGCCCATTGCATAGCGAAACCTCCCAGTATCAACCCCTCTGTTAAAGGAGTTATGGCGTTAACAGCTCCTTCTCTTGCCCCCTGAGGATCGTTCAGTGCATCTTTCAATCCGTCTTGAACAATCGACCATGCACGTTCATTAATTGGTTCTTCACCAACTGCGTCAGCCAATATCCAATCAGCGCCGGCTGTCACCTTTGCAAAGAGATCTGCATATCCTGAAGCGGTCATTTCAGGAGGCGCATTACGGATGATTTCAATGTCAGCCAAAACAGCCTTAGGCGCAGGACATGAGAAGGTCTGCTTGGAACCCTTATAAGTTATTGATGCTCCGTATGAAGTGTAACCATCCATTGATGCTGCTGTAGCTACACACATATATGGTCTGTTTGTGCGGTAAGATGATAATTTTGTCAGATCATTAATTGTACCTGAACCTACAGCTACTGGAATAGCATTGTGAGTTTTCAAAGACTCTTCAAGTCTGGTAACATTTCCAAATTCAGCATAGAGTCCGGGATCTGTAAAAATAAAGGGTTCGTTGATGGTCAATCCTGAAGCCAGTAATTCATCATGCACTTTTCTGCCAGCAACTTTATATGTGTTAACATCACAAATAACCACTGCCTTTCTTCCGGGAAACTGTTCTTTAAATAAAAACGGAACCCGGTCAATAATATTCCTGTCAATAAGCAAAGCACGTGTATCATGCGCAGAACTCAATGCTTTCTCTACATCAGATTTCACTTCTTCTTTATTATAATTTAATATGCAATTTTAACCTTATTCTGAAACAACACTAACCTCAACCTCAATTTCTTTTTCAACATTTTCTTCATCCTGTAAAACTGCCTTTGCATTATTCGGAAGAGTAATGAACTTTGCTAAAAATGCACTTAAGAAATAAAGACCGGCCAATATCCATATAACACCCTCAGCACCAACTAATCCATAGAATAGTCTTACAATCAGAGGACCTGCAAATACTGCCAGTCCCGCTCCCAGGTTAAGAACTGCCATTGCAGCTCCTTTATCTTCCTTAACAAGTGAGGGAACTAATGCAGACAAAGGCACATAACCTGCCAGTAGAGCACCCCAGAGAACTCCTGCTGCCATTACAAGCCAGAAATTTCCGGAAGACAATTGTGGTGTATAATAAAAAAGAAGGGTGCTTACAGCACATCCAACCCCGCCAAACCAGATAACGGTGTTGCGCCAGCCAACACGATCGCCAACAAACCCAAAAATAAGATTAAACACAATGTTACCTGTGAAAATCGTGCCCCATATTTGAAGCCATTCAGTAGTAGTGAATCCGTGATCGAACATATACATCGGTAAAAAAACCGGGAATGCAAATTGGGCAGTAGTGTTAATAACCCTGACTATTCCGCCAAGCAAAACTTTGGGTTCATCCTTAATTATGGTAATACCCTTCATAAGGTCTTTCATTTTAGATTCCGAATTCTTCCGTTCCACACTCTTATACCTGCAGAGGATTAAAGCAAAAAATGCTCCGATCAATGTCCACAATACAGAAGTCCAGAGTGTTGGGATGTTTCCAAATTTCACGATTGCCCAACTTGAATAATAGGCACCCAAAACATTCAGTCCGCCGGTAAATACAAACCAGAACCATCCGACTGCCCTTCCAAGTTGCTTTTTGGGAGTGCTGTAAGCAATCCAGACTAAAAATGAATAAGCAAATAATGGATAACCAAATCCACGGGCTGCATACATAGACATCATAACCGGATAATTAAGATCAGGTATACCCAAACTCAGAAAACCAAAAGTACCTATAAGATATAACAACAATCCACCAAGCATTGTACGTTTAGCACCATACGTCTCAGCAAAAACACCTGAGAACCATGAAGAAATTCCTATTGTAATTCCATATACAGTAAATAATGAAGCAGATTGCTGGATAGATAAGCCCCTTCCAACAAGATAAGGACTCAACCATCCCTGTTCAATGCCATCACCCATCATAAAAATCATCACGCCTAAATACCCCCAGGCCAAATGCTTGGGTAATCCGACAGTCTCAAAAACATATTGTTGTTTTGTGTTATTCATAATTAACTGGTATTGCATGTTTATTATCTTAGTTTAAAAGAAATCCATTTGCAAGGTTTGTGAAATCCATTATCTGATGCTCTTCCCACTCTTTCGGTTTATTCATCTCCTTTGCCATAACAGAAGCCACTTTTGGAGCAACCTCTATTGCAGCTTTTGCATCGAGGAACAGCACCCTGACGCGGCGGGCGAGAACATCTTCGACTGTTTGTGCCATTTCTTCCCTGACAGCCCATATTACATGAGCAACAGTAAATGTATAGTCGTTGTGTAAAAGAACCTCATTTTCTTTGTTTTCTTTGATCAACTCAAAAATTTTTTCTGCATCACTGCCATAAACGTAATTCCATGTTGAGTCATCAGTGTTTTCAAGATAACCATGCAGCTTTAGGTTTTTTGTTATACATTCTTTCGGAATGAGTTTACACATCTCGATAGCAATATTTACCGTTTCCTCTGCCATCTCCCGATAAGTAGTCCACTTACCTCCGGTTATAGTAAGTAATCCTGATTGTGATTTATAGATTTTATGACTGCGTGAAATCTCTTTTGTCTTTTTCGAGTCTGTATCTGTGGAAGCTGCCAGCGGACGTAACCCTGCAAAAGCAGAAAGCACATCTGCCTTTGTTGGTTTCAAATCAAGATATTGCCCGGCCTGATCGAGAATGAAATCCACCTCTTCATCCAGCGGACGCGGCTCTAACAATGGGGTGTCTAATGGTGTATCTGTAGTCCCCAGAACAACCTTTCCGTGCCATGGGACTCCGAATAAAACACGTCCGTCTTTTGTCTTGGGTATCATTAAAGCAGAGTTGCCTCCCAAGAATTTACTATCAACTACAAGATGTACCCCCTGACTCGGACGAACTTTCTTTTTAGCCCCTGGTTTATCCATTCTCATTATTTCATCTACAAACACACCTGTTGCATTGATAACTATCTTTGTTTTAAAGGAATACGATTCCCCAGTTAATGTATCCACAGCATTTACTCCACAAATTTTATCTGATGAATCTTTTAACAGACCTGTTACCCTGACATAATTAAGACAAATACCATTATAGTCAACTGCAGTCTGGGCAAGGGCTATGGCCATACGTGCATCATCAAACTGACCATCATGATAAACAACGCCCCCTTTCAATCCGCCCTTCTTCAGACAGGGTATTTCTTTATATATTAGCTTCTTCGTAAGAGGCAATGATTTGCCCAGCCCAAGTTTTCCGGCCAACATATCGTATAACGTCAGCCCAATGGTATAAAACGGTTGTTCCCACCATTTATAGTTGCCTATAATAAACCGCATGTTTTTGACAAGGTGCGGGGCATTTCTGGACATACGTCCTCTTTCACGGAGAGCACCTATTACCATCTGTATATCTCCCTGCTGCAAATATCTTACACCTCCATGAACCAGCTTCGTACTTCGGCTAGATGTCCCTTTTGCAAAGTCATTTTGTTCTAACAACACGACTTTATAGCCACGTGTGGCAGCGTCCACGGCAACTCCCAGACCAGTTGCACCACCACCGATTACCAAAATATCAAATTCATTACCATGGTTATGAATTTCCTTTAACAGATCCTCCCGTTTCATATACAATCATTATGAATAAATAATATTGCAGATTTGAAGGTCAATATATTATCTACTAATATACTATAAAAAATATCAAATTATTTCTGCTTTAGCAGGTTAAACTAATCTTGATTTTTCGAACATGTCAAAAGAAAACTAACTACATACTCCCATTTTGAAATACAAAATATGCTTTTCCGAAATAAAATACCAGCGCACTGGAAAATTTGTTAATTTGTAACCAGATAAATGCAGTTTTGTCAATGTACTTACAAAACTGATTTATAAGAATTTATTTAATGATGAATTAACTATAAAAGATACCTGATGCCAATAAATGTACCCGACAATTTACCTGCCATTGAGCTTCTGAAAAAAGAGAATATATTTATTATGGGCAATTCGCGTGCTTCCGTACAGGACATCCGCCCTCTTCGCATTGCCGTGCTAAACCTTATGCCATTAAAAATAACAACTGAGACAGATCTTGTCCGCCTTCTATCAAATACACCTTTGCAGGTTGATATTGATCTGATCAGGCTCAGGTCGCACACCTCAAAAAACACACCTATTGAACATATACGCGAATTCTATACTGATTTTGATAAGATAAAAAACGACAAATATGATGGTCTCATTATCACCGGAGCTCCCGTAGAACATCTGGGCTATGAAGAGGTTACATACTGGAAAGAGCTGACAGTGATCTTTGACTGGGCCAGAACACATGTTACTTCAAGCTTATTCATTTGCTGGGCTGGTCAGGCTGCATTGTACCATTATTACGGAGTTCCTAAATATCCTCTGGAGAAAAAGATGTTCGGAGTTTTTGAACACAGAATAAATGATCCATTGTCGCCAATATTCAGAGGGTTCGATGATCTATTTTATGCTCCGCACAGCCGTCATACGGAAGTAAGAAGAAAAGATATCGAAAAGAAACCGGAGTTAACCATTCTGTCAGAATCGGACAAGGCCGGTGTTTATATCGTCCTTGCCAGAAACGGAGCAGAAATTTTTGTTATGGGTCATTCAGAATACTCTCCGAATACTCTTGACGTTGAGTATAAACGTGATATCAGTAAAAACCTGCCTATTGAAATTCCTGAAAACTATTACCCCTGCAATGATCCTGCAAAGCTTCCTGTCGTCCGCTGGCGTTCACATGCCAATTTGTTATTTCTAAACTGGCTCAACTATTTTGTTTACCAGGAGACACCTTTTAACATGGAATCAATCGGTCAGAAATAGCTATATAATCAGACCATTTATCTTTAAGAAGAATCATTTATTTAATTGAATATCATGAATATCAAAAGTTTTAAAATTAATTATTCCACAATTCTCGGGGGGCTTATCGCAGTGCTGTTTTCTTCCTGTACAGGGCTCAGCAAATCCCCGATAAACGCTGAAAAAAAAGACAATCATAAAAGAATCGTTAACATAATCAATTTCGTCCGTTTATGCGAACCCAGGGTTGAAGAGATTACTGAGAAAGTTCTGTACGAAACAGTAGTCAGTCAGGTAGAATTAATCAACAAATACAACCTGAGAGGGACATTCCTGCTTCAATACGATGCATTGATGGATCAGCGTTATCAGCAACTGATGAAGAGTCTTCCTGACAGTTCCTTTGAGGTTGGGGCCTGGTGGGAGATACCACAACCGCTGGTAGAAAATGCAGGACTTAAATGGCGGGGTCGTTATCCATGGGACTGGCATGCCAATGTCGGTTTTGCAACCGGATATTCTCCGGAAGAGAGGGAGAAACTGGTTGACGTTTATATGAATGACTTTAAAAAAGTATTTGGTTATTACCCTAAATCGGTTGGTTCATGGTTCATTGATGCACATACACTTGGATATATGTATAAAAAATACGGAATTGTTGCATCATGCACATGCAAGGATCAGATAGGTACTGATGGTTATACATTATGGGGAGGTTACTGGAACCAGGCTTATTATCCAAGTATTGTCAACTCCTATATGCCTGCACAGAATGAAGCAAACCAGATACCTGTTCCTGTTTTCAGAATGCTGGGCAGCGATCCGGTTCATCAATATGATAACGGACTCGGAACCGAAAGTCAGGGTGTTGCCACATTAGAACCTGTTTACCAGGGTGGCGGAGGAGACTCGACCTGGGTAAACTGGTATTTCAAAGAATTTGTTAACGGGAAGTGTATGGAATATTCATACGTTCAGGTGGGACAGGAAAATTCATTTACATGGGAAAAGATGTCAAAAGGGCTGGAAATACAGATACCCCTAATTGCAAAACTCAGAGATGAGAAAAAAATAGTGGTTGAAACATTATCTGAATCAGGCAAATGGTTCCGCGAACATTACAAGACGACTCCGGCCACTTCAGTAACAGCAAATGAAGACGCTAACAGCGGCCGGTTCAAAACAGTCTGGTTCGACAGCCGGTTCTACAGGGCCAATTTGCTATGGGATGACGGAACCCTTCGTTTTCGCGACATACATCTTTTTGACGAAAACCTTCCATGCGATTATCTAACCGAAAAAGGAACTTCGACCAAATGTGAATTTTACACTTTCCCATTTGTTGACGGATATAAGTGGAGCTCCTCTGAAAAGATTGCCGGTCTCAGGTTTAATACCATTATTGATGGAAAAGAGATACCATTGAAAGGTATGGATCCGGTAATAACCGATTCTGTTTCCGGTCAATTGCAGATATCATGGCCTTTAAGCTCTTTTGATGCAACATTAATCATTAATATGAATGAGCGTGAGATCAGCATTAAAATGGAAGGTAAAAAACATGTTAAATGGTTTCTTGATCTGACCAGTACTCAAAATGCAAGTCTGCCTTTTGTTAAAATCTCATCTTCAGCGGTTGATTCAGAGTTTAAAGGGATCAATTATTCAGTAAAAACAACCAGTGGATCATTCTCAGAACCAGGCAACGGAATAACTTTCAGAATAGAGCCTGAGAACAACATTCTGACAATGGATTTGTCGGAAAGAGGTCAAAAACAAGGGATAAACTAATTACAGATATGTCAAAAGAATAAAACAGTTTGTATTTTACTGATACAAACTGTTTCTTCTTTCCATAAGTTTTTCGTCCGATATATAATCGTCATATTGTGTCTGTTTGTCAATCATCCCTTTAGGAGAAATCTCTATTACCCGGTTACATACTGTTTGAATAAACTCATGGTCATGTGATGACATCAGGATATTCCCTTTAAACTTTATGAGGGTATTATTGAATGCCTGAATCGACTCAAGGTCAAGATGATTTGTAGGAGTATCCAGAAGCATAACATTGGCATTACGGATCATCATTCGTGCAATCATACATCTTACCCTTTCCCCCCCGGAAAGAACATTCACCTTCTTATATACCTCCTCGCCTGAAAAAAGCATTTTACCAAGGTACCCTCTCAGGTACATTTCACTGGTGTCGTCAGAAAACTGAGCAAGCCAATCAACCAGGGTTATGTCTTTCTCAAAAAACTTTTCATTTTCCAGAGGAAGATAAGCCTTTACAATTGTCTGTCCCCATTCAAATGAACCCGAATCAGGTTGTTCGTGGCCTTTGAGTATTTCAAACAGAGCTGTCATGGCACGGGCATCCCTGGAAAGAAAAACTATTTTATCATTCTTATTTATTGTAAAATTCAAGTCCTTGAACAGAAGCTTCCCTTCAACTGTTTTACTAAGCCCTTTGACAGAAAGAATGCTGTTCCCGGGTTCCCGTCCGGGGGTGAATATTATTCCAGGGTATTTTCGGGTAGAAGGCTTAATCTCTTCTATGTTAAGCTTTTCAATCATCTTCTTCCTACTGGTCGTCTGCTTTGATTTTGAAGCATTGGCCCTGAAACGGACAATAAAATCGAGCAGTTCTTTCTTCTTCTCCTCAGCTTTTTTATTCTGGAACAGTTGTTGTTTCAGAGCCAGCTGGCTTGACTCGTACCAGAAACTATAGTTACCAGAGAATTGTTGTATTCTTCCAAAATCAATATCTACAATATTTGTACATATAGAATCGAGAAAATGCCTGTCGTGCGATACTACAAGGACGGTATTTTCAAATTCTGAAAGATAATTCTCAAGCCAGTTGACAGTCTCCAGATCCAGGTCATTTGTCGGCTCATCAAGTAACAGATTGTCAGGCTTACCAAACAGAGCCTGAGCCAGTAATACCTTTACTTTTTCTTTTCCGGTAAGCTCTTTCAATAATTTGTAATGTTCTTCCTCTTTTATTCCCAGACCACTCAGCAGAGTTGCAGCGTTGCTCTCTGCGTTCCAGCCATCCATCTCATTGAATTTTTCTTCCAGTTCGGAAGCCCTGATACCATCTTTATCAGAAAAATCAGATTTTGAATAAAGAGCTTGCTTCTCTTTCATAATGCTCCATAAGAGCTTGTGCCCCATCATAACTGTATCGAGCACAACACATTCATCAAATGCAAAATGGTCCTGTCTCAAAACAGATAACCTCTCCCCTTGTCCAAACGATATTGTTCCTGTCTGACCTTCAACATCTCCACATAGCATCTTCAGGAATGTTGATTTTCCGGCTCCGTTGGCTCCGATTATCCCATAGCAGTTGCCATGGGTAAAAATCATATTAACATCCTGAAATAAAATACGTTTCCCAAACTGAATGGAAAGGTTTGATACTGTAATCATATATATAAATTTCTGTTAAAATTGGGATAAAACAACAACCCCCGGTTAAAAGCCTGCAAAAATAAACAATTATTGTTAAGAAAGAATCATCACCCCAACTAACCGTTTTTTGTTTTTTCATTCTGCATAAAATACAAAAACCATTAAGCAGAATGAGATTTTCTTACTATGCGAGTAATTGTTTTACAATAGCTGATATTTCTTTTCCGTCAGCCTTCCCTGCAAGTTCCTTTGTAGCAACTCCCATAACTTTACCCATATCGGCAGGTGTTTTTGCACCAACACGTTCAATAACCCCTTTTATTATTTCTGTCAATTCTTCACTACTGATCTTCGCAGGCAGGTATTTTTCAAGAACATCTGCTTCAGATGTTTCCTTATCAGCCAGGTCCTTTCTGTTCTGCTCATTATAGATCGTTGCAGATTCCCGTCTTTGTTTTACCAGTTTCTGAATGATTTTTATTTCATCTTCAGCACTCAGAATAGCGTCGGCGCCTTTTTCTGATTTTGCAAGAATAAATGCTGTTTTAGCTGCCCTTATTGCCTCAAGGGATACTTTATCTTTTGTCTTCATTGCGGTTATAAGATCGCTGGCAATTTTCTCAGTAAGTGACATAATCAAAATTTTAAGTTGTTATATCTGAATAAATATTTATGATGTAAAGATACACAATACCCGACAAAAGTAGATAATCTGAAAAAGACGACACATCAACTAAATAGTACGACCACTTTTGTTAAGTGAATAAAAGCCCTTCTTAGGGTCTGGGTCAAAATGGAGCAAAACTTTATAACCTAACAGGAAATGAATTAGCTTATTTTAAATAAATTTACATTAAAAACGTATGGAACGTTTGATCTGGTTGTTGCCTGTCATCTTCATCTTTCACGATTTTGAAGAGGTTATCTTTATGCATGTATGGATTAAGAAGAATAAAGGATTATTACTTCAACAATACCCTGTTTTTGGAAAACGGATGCTGGCCATTACAGGATCGCTTTCAACTGAAGGATTTGCATTTTGTGTCTTTCTGTTGTTCGTGACATTGTGTATCATTTCTATATTTGTCTATTTTACTGGTTATTACATAGTTTGGGCATCAGTATTCATGATACTTTATCTTCACTTTTTCATTCATATCGGACAGGCTGTTGTTCTCCGGAAATATGTTCCGGCACTGATCACAAGCATAATATGCATTATTCCATGCACTGCGATTTTTATTAAGATATATAATGAATTTTCAGCCTCAGAAATAATTATCGGTCTTATTGTCGCAATAGCTGCAGGATTAATATTATTCATTCCTATAATAAAATTTGTCCACATATTCGATAAATGGATTTTAAAATTGAATAACTAAAAAGATTAAGAGATGACTATTCAAGACTGTATTAAATTCACAAATGAGAATCCAATTTGTTATCTGGCAACAGTAGAAAAGGATCAACCTAGGGTAAGGGCATTGGGTTTTTGGTTTGCCGACGAAACAGGTTTCTACTTTCAGACCGGATCAATTAAGGAATTTCCTCACCAGTTAGAACAAAATCCAAAAACAGAAGCATGTTTCTATAAGCACGAAGGTGCAATAGGCACCATGTTGCGTATTGCAGGTGAGGTTGAATTCATCAATGACAGAGCCTTGAGAGAGAAGGTTCTTGAAGATCGTCCCTTTCTGAAAAATATGAAAATTGATGCAGATAGCCAGAAGCTTATACTCTTTCGTATACCGCACGGTGAAGCTCACTTCTGGAAAATGGAGAACAACCTTAAACCCAAGGAAATAATAAAATTTTAAAAAAATCTATAACAGAATCAAGAAAAGCATTATTTTTGTTCCTAATCATTTGATTAAATCATTTGATTAGAGCTGAAGTTATAAAAAATGATCGTCTGAATTAATGTAATACAATGAAAGTTGAATTATTTGTGAATCCAGACTATTCACATTTGTCTGCATTTATAAAACATATTCCGGAAGATTTTGGTAAAACAGGGAAAGTTCTGCATACAGGCCGCAACGAATTACGTGTCATAGAATGTGACGGTGTTAAACTTGTCGCTAAATCTTTTAATAAAATAACATTGGCAAACCGTCTGATATTTGCAGCTTCCAGATGGTCAAAGGCTAACAAGACTTACAACAATGCAATAAAGCTGATAAACAGGAAAATAAGTACTCCGTCACCGGTGGCATACATCAATATTTACAATAAAGGATTACTGGTTAACTGCTACTACATCTGCCTTTTTTCGGAGTACCGGTCAGTTGAAGAATTGTTTTTGCTTCCAATTACAGAAGCCGAAGAGGGACTAAAAGCATTTGCACACTATACTGTTGGATTATACAAAGCAGGTGTTTACCATGGCGATTATAACCTGTCGAATGTTTTATACCAGCAGTCGGGGCACAATTTTGATTTCACGCTGATAGATATCAACCGGATGCAATTTCGCTCCTACTCAAAAAAAAGAGGATTGCATAGTCTCCGGCGATTACAGTTGCCGATTGAAAAACTCAGTATTGTCGTTGCAGAATTTGCGCGAGAGAGCAATGCTGACACTCTGAAGACCCTCTATGCTGTCACTCTCAACCAACTGCAATTCAAATATTTTAAAAATTTTATGGGTTTATTAAAAAGGCCAATCAAGTACTTTTTGCAAAGTTTCAAAAATTAAGAGTACTGGCAATGACGAATATATCTAATAAAAGGTATTATGAATATTTTGGTCACCGGCTGTGCCGGGTTTATTGGAAGCAGTCTTACCCAAAGGCTTCTTAATGAAGATTACAGGGTAATTGGAATCGACAACTTTGATCCTTTTTATCCAAAGGCTCTTAAAGAAAAAAACCTAAAGGCTTTATACTCCCACCCCTGTTTTACTTTTTATGAGGCTGACATAACTGAGCCTGAATGTTTTTCGATAATAAAAGATAACATTAATTGTGTTGTACATCTGGCAGCAAAAGCAGGCGTAAGACCATCTATAGATTTTCCTTCAGACTATATAAAAAACAACATTTTCGGCACACAGAATCTTCTTAATTGGATGGTTTTGAAAGGAATTCATAAATATATTTTTGCCTCTTCAAGCAGCGTTTACGGGAACAGCCTCACGGTACCGTTTACAGAATCACAGGATGTAAATGAAACTATTTCCCCGTATGCGTTTACAAAAAAAAGCGGAGAGATATTAAATTACACCTATCATCATCTTTATAATATCGACACTGTTAATCTTCGTCTTTTTACTGTATATGGGCCAAAACAACGACCTGACCTCGCAATCAGGAAATTCACAGATTTAATTTATTCAGATAAGCCTGTAACACTTTATGGAGATGGGACTTCTTCCAGAGATTATACATTCATTGACGATATCGTTGAAGGCATTATCAGTTCTGTTAAGCTGGTATTTAAGAGTAATGATTTTTTCGAGATTATAAACCTTGGCAGTAATCATCCGATAACTCTGATCGAAATGGTTAATGTAATTTCAGATACCATAGGGAAAAAACCTGAAATAATATTCAATAAAATGCAGCCGGGTGATGTGTCTCGCACTTTTGCCGATATAACAAAAGCCGGAAGACTTCTTTCATATAGTCCCCGCACTCCTTTCAAGGAAGGAATAAGAAAATTTGTCGAATGGTATTACGCTCAGAACTAATATAACCATTTCATTCCTTTCTTGTTGCTATGTAAAAATCTTTAATCAGGCGATCTTTGTGCTTTTTTCTTGTGCCCATGTCGATCCGGCATTTTTTATCAAGAACATAATTACTGAATCCTGTTTTTAACAACAGCGAATCAATATCAGCTGCCATAAGCCCGAATTTCTTCTCAGAAGGAAATTGAATTTTTTCATCTTTGATTTTCAGCAGGGTTACCGTGCCACCAAAATCCCAGACTAATTCAGGTGAAATATCAGAAAGTCTGTATGTTTTAATTCCAACCTCATCTGCAATCAGTTCTGCTTTGCCGGCCGGAACATACAACGGATTGTAAAAAAAGATCTTTGACACAGGAATCAGAGCTACTACTACTACTGAAAACATGCTGATCATGGAGCCGAATACTAACTCAAACTTCACCATTCTGAGTCCCCTGACTATAAATAATGAAATGGCAATCATAGCAACAGAGGAAAAAATATAAATAAAAACATATTGTTTAAGACTCTCTTTAAGAACAATTGCCAGGGCAACAGGATAAATAAAACCAACCAGGGCAACAAATCCAAACACCATCCAGGTTATAACACAATCTTTACGCAAAAAAGAATCCTTAGTGGAACTAATAAGATATTCAATGTAAAAACCTGTCGTCAGGGCCAAAGGTATCAGAACGGGGACAAGATATCTGACTTTTTTTTCAGGAATCAATGACATTAAAACAATTCCTGCAAGAGTCCATATAAGTGCAAATTTATAGGCGTTTTTGTCCTTCACCCTGTTTTTCAGATATGGATAACAAAGCGCAACAAGTGATGGAAGTGCCCATAGTCCGCTTTGCAGGAAGAAATTCCAATAGTAATAAAAAGGTTTTACTTCATAGCTCTTCCAGTTTGCGGCTTCTTTTTCAACAATATCAGAGAAGTATTGAGGATCTTTCAGTCTTACATATACGTACCACGATAATCCAACGGCAATCCCGGTAACTAGTATTCCCATGTAATAAGGCCATTTTTTCTTTAATGGAATGTGATAGACTAATCCATAACTTATAAGAAAAGGAAGAAACAGAGTGTATAACGATATCGGTCCTTTGCTTAACACCGAAAAACCAAAAAACAAACCGGCGAGCAGACAGTTACGTAACTGATATGTGGCGTTGCTGAACAGTTTCCAAATAAAGAAAATGCTTACAAACATAAAACTGTGGGTGTACATATCCCACTGATTATCACGTCCTGAGAAAAAAATATAGAATGAAGTTATAAGTATCAGAGCATAAATGAAGCTGTTTTTTTCAGTCATGCCAATAAGTATGCAGAAATGGAAATAAGCAAATACCAGCAACAGAGTAATAACCACTACAGGAAGCCTCATAAAGAAGACAGAATGGAAACCAAATACTCTACCTGACAGAGCAGTAAGCCATGTTGGTAATGGAGGCTTTTGATATCGTGGTTCATTGTTGAGTGTAGTCAGCAGATACTCCTGGTTCTGAACCATTTCACGGGCCGAAACAAAATTACGGGCTTCCATGATATTGACTTCTATCTTACCAAGATGACTTAGAAGCAATAAAGAAGCGACACTAAATAATATTATTTTGTACTTGTAGCGCTTAAGTTTAAACTCCATGATTTTCGCATGATATGAATATTCCTAGAGTATGCAATTATTCCTGTAAAGTGTCCGATGAAAAGTACCGGGTCCTTTCTTAAAATTGCATAAATAAGAATAAGTGAAGAACCCGTAAGACTTAAAACCCAGAATCCCATTGGCAGACTGGACTCGTTTCGTCTTTCAGAATAGATCCACTGGTAAACAAATCTTAATGTAAACAGGATTTGTGAGATAATCCCCAAAGCCATCAGAAATCCGGAAATATGTTCCTTGTTGAAGAGATTATGCCTGTCTACAATCCCGTTGTTAAATCCATAAATAATAATGAAAACAGGAAAGATGAGAATGAATATTCTTATCGCAAACGGAAATTTTTTCCATTCCTTTTCAATCTGGATATTCCTCACGTAAATATAATAAGTTATCACCTGACCCAGCATAATTGCAAAGTCATTACGAAGATAACCATACACGAAAAGGAGGAATGAAGCGAACAGACTTATTTCCCAGAAAAGCCTCGGGGTAAGAACCTTTTTATGTTTTTCAGAAATGAACCATTGCAGAAAGATACGGCTTGAAAATAAAGCCTGGGCTACGAATCCGATGCCGAAGATTATCCAGTTAGGCATGATCAGTCACAGTATAATTAATATACTTCTTCTTCATCCAAAGGTATGCGAAGCAATCCATAAGCGGACCAAACAATCTGTTCCAAAGGTTATACTTTGATTTTCCGGCAATACGTTGAAAATGCTGTACCGGTATCTGAAGAACCTTACCGTTTTGAAGCATCACCATTGCGGGAAGAAATCTATGAAGCCCTTTAAACATAGGGATACGTTTTGCAACGTCAGTATGAATTATTTTTAAAGGACACCCGGTGTCTTCCATTCCGTCATGCGTAAATGCCCTTCTGATAGCATTTGCTATCAGTGATGATATATTCTTTACAAACGAATCTTTCCTGTTGGTTCTCACACCGGTAACCATCTCATACTCATCAGCATGTTCCAGTAGTTTATTAAACTCCATGGGTGAAGTCTGTAAGTCAGCATCGATGTATCCTGTCAAAGAGGTATTACTGTAATCAAAACCGGCTTTTATTGCAGCGCTTAGTCCATAATTCCTGTCAAAAGAACAATATGAAAATATTTCAGGTGAAGTATTACAGATCTCCTTTATTTTTTCAAAGCTTCCATCAACAGAGCCATCATTGATAAAAAGCACCTTGCTTTTCTTTAATGCCACATCAACAAACCTCAAAAGTTCGGTTTTTACCCTTTCAAGGTTATCTGCTTCATTGTAAACAGGAATAATTATAGTAAATTCAAAATCATTCATTTTAATTCTATCGTTGTGTAAATGTAAAAAAAATCATTGACATTTATTACACAGAAATCATTAAAATGCAAATGCCGAAACCAATATATTTAACCCTTCTGATTTAACCTTTCTGTTTTTTCATTATTTTAAAGTCTGAAGTCTCATGAAAAGTAATTGAAGGAAAGTTCTCTCTTGCCAGTTTCAACATCCACTCGCTCTCTGCAAAAAACACAGGATTATTCTCTTTATCGTAAGCTATTGCATTCTGTTTTCTTTGAATGAACTTTTCAAGTTCCTTTTTGTCGTCAGTTGTTATCCAACATGCTTTCACATATGGAAGATGCGAAAAGTTGCACTTTGCCCCATATTCATGTTCGAGCCTGAATTTAATGACCTCATACTGAAGTTCCCCTACTGTACCAATAATTTTTCTATTACCAGGTTGTTGCATAAACAACTGAGCCACACCCTCATCGGTCATCTGCCATACTCCTTTGTCAAGTTGTTTGGTCCTGAAAGGATCGAGATTAATGACTTCCTTCAGTATTTCAGGCGAAAAACTTGGAACTCCTATAAAATTCAATATCTCCCCTTCAGTAAGGGTGTCCCCTATTTTGAAATTGCCACTGTCGTACAGGCCAACAACATCTCCCGGAAAAGCCTCTTCCACTATACTTTTATTATTAGCCATAAAGCTCGCCGGTGACGAAAACCGCATCTTTTTCTGTGAGCGGGTATGAATATAGAACTTGTTTCTTTCAAATTTTCCCGAGCAGATTCTCATAAATGCGATTCTGTCACGATGGTTTGGATCAAGGTTAGCGTGAATTTTGAAAATAAAACCTGTAAGCTGTTCCTCTTCCGGCTTGACAATACGTTCTTTTGTCTCAACAGGTCCAGGGCATGGTGCTATTTCCAGAAATGTCTCCAACAGCTCCAAAACACCAAAATTATTCAATGCGCTTCCAAAAAACAACGGAGCCAGATAACCTTCACGATAAAGTGACATATTGAACGATTCAAACATATCTTTAACAAAGTCGATTTCTTCCCACAACTTGTTAATGTTATCCTCTCCTACATAATCAATAAGTCTGGGATCCTTAATATCCTTGGTACAGATTAGACTTTCCGGAAGAGAACTTTTTTCAGGAGCGAATATCTGCACTTCTTCCTTAAACAAATTATAAACTCCCTTAAATTGTTTGCCATTCCCGATTGGCCATGTGTATGGGCATACTGCAATATTCAACTCTTTCTCAAGCTCATCAAGCAGATCAAAAGGATTCAATCCTTCCCTGTCCATTTTATTAATAAAGATCATAACCGGAGTATTACGACGCCTGCATACTTCCATAAGTTTGCGGGTCTGCTCTTCCACTCCTTTCACGCTGTCAACAACAAGAATAACGCTGTCGACAGCAGAGAGTGTCCGGTAAGTATCCTCTGCGAAGTCCTTATGACCGGGAGTATCCAATATGTTGATTCTGGCATTGTTAAAATCGAATGCCATAACCGAAGTGGAAACTGAAATGCCTCTTTGCTTTTCGATTTCCATAAAATCGGAAGTAGTTGTTTTTCTGATCTTATTGCTTCTTACAGCTCCGGCCGTCTGAATGGCTCCTCCAAATAAAAGCAATTTTTCAGTAAGAGTTGTCTTTCCTGCATCGGGGTGACTTATAATTGCAAAGGTTCTTCTTTTTCTGATTTCACTTTTTAGATCCATAAAACTATGATTAAGTGACAATTCTTAATTGTCCAATGATACAAAACTGTAATTTTCGGGAATAAAAACAAACCACCAGGTTATTAATGTACTTCAAGATGTCTTCCTGACCTGTACATTGCCGGGTAATGTGGTAATAATCTGTAAAAGATGTTTGTCATATCGGGCGCAAAAATAGTAAAAAATGATAAAATGAAACAATCAAATAAAATATGTATTGAAAAGGTTAATTTTACACCCATAAACGCAAAAAAAACAATCATGAAACAGACAAGTCTGGTTATCATAATTTTTCTTCTTTCACTGTTGGCAGAATCGTCCAATGCACAGAAGAAAAATTCAGCTGAGCCTTATTTTTTTATACAGATATCCGATCCTCAGTTCGGAATGCTGGAGTCGAACAATGGTTTTGAAAAAGAGACATATTACTACGAAAGAGCAGTAAAAGAGATCAACAGGCTGAAACCCGACTTTGTCCTGATAACAGGTGATCTCGTGAATAAAAAAGGTGACAAATCACAGATAGCTGAATTTAAACGCATTACAGGAAACATCAATCATGACATTCCGGTATATGTATCTCCCGGGAACCACGATATCGGACAGGCTCCTGAACAAAAAGATATTGATGCATTCAAAGCAGAGTATGGTTACGACAGAATCGCTTTCAAACATAAAGGAAGCCTTTTTATAGGGATTAATTCAAATATTATTAAAGCAAACACGCCTGTTCTTGAACAACAGCAGTTCAAATGGCTTAAAAAAGAACTCTCAAAAGGCAAATCTTCAAAAAATATAGTAATATTCTGTCATCATCCATTCTTTAAAAATGCATTTGATGAACCTGAAGTCTACTTCAATATCGGAACAGAAACACGTAATAAATACTTAGCCCTGTTTAAAGAATACAATGTCGATGCAATTTTTGCCGGCCATTTGCACGACAACGGATTTGCCAGATATGGCAACCTGGAAATGGTTACAACAAGTGCAGTAGGAATGCCACTGTCAAAACCCTCATCAGGGATCCGCATAGTAAAGGTATATTCCAACCGTCTTGAAAGCGACTTTTATGGACTGACTGATATTCCCGAATCGGTTATTTTACAGGATAACTGACAGGGTTATTCAGCATGAGATACTGAGAATCTTTCAGCTTTAATATCTCCCTCAATTTAGCATGGTCCATCACTGCCCTGGGCCGGGTACTAAGTCCGGCAGAAGCACAGAAAATTGCAATATTCTGCGATACTATTCCTGCATCCATAGCTGCCCACGACAATTTAACTGAATCTGGGAAATTGCGGAACCGTGCGATGTCAGATGTAAGGAGAAGGAAAACAGATGCTTTTGCCATTTCAGGCTGTCTTTCAGCTACCAGTTTCCTATGATCTCCGCTTGCTACAGGATCCAATATATGGGGACCAGCGTTATAAAGATATATTCCTTCTTCCATAAATACATATATATCGATATCCTGTGCATTAGTAGCTGAAGGAGCGGTCCGTAACTTCCTTTCAGGACGGTTAATACCATCAGCTGCCCACAATAAATCTGATAAATCCTGAAGACTCAGTTTTTCACTTGAAAATTCACTTGCCGAGGCTCTTTTTTCGAGTGCCTGCATAACAGGTAACCCCCTTGTCTTGTCAGGAGAGTTTAAAACTATTGATTTCAGTTCCTGGGCACTTATGCCTGCAGATAATGCAACAAGAATAAAAAGGCTTAATAATTTTGTCATAATTGTAGGTTTAATTGAGAATACACAAATATACTCTCATAACCAAATATAAGCCATATTATTAAAATATAAGCTATTATTTTCAATATCATTATTAAATGATACCACACAATATCATATCTGGTATGGCTTTAGAAAATTTAGTAATTTTACAGACTAAAGCAG
>DAOQAX010000007.1:0-28705 GCA_035354395.1 Bacteroidales bacterium
TTCCCAACTTATTGAAATTCTATATACATAATTATCGAGAACCAGTTTCTGAAAGCAGTAATATGAGACAGGAAGGGAGATAAGAATTGCAATAATCAGTTGCCATAACAGTTGTTTGCCAAGAAGCAAACCCACACTTCCCGGTTCTGCCCCTAATATCTTCCTAACTCCAAGTTCTTTAATGTTCTGATTGATTGTAATAAGAAGAAGGCCAAGTATTCCTATGATGCTGATAATGATAGCCAGAACAGTAAAAATTCCAAATACCATGGAAAAGGTACGATCGGGCTTTATATCATCAGCCATTCTATCTTCGAGAAGCTTATACTCAAACGCACTTCCCGGGAAAATTCTGTTGTATTCGGGGATAATCCTTTTAATAAGAGATTGTATATTATTTTCGCCGACATTATACCTGACAGCAATATACTGTTTAGCATTATCACCAATAGTAAAAATTGTAGGGACTGCCTCTACCTTTGATGAATAATAATTAAAGTCGTCAACTACGCCAATAATTTTATATTCGCTGCCCGAACCATTCATAACTGATTGTCCTACAGCCTCTTCAGAAGAGCTAAATCCTAATCTCTTTAATGCCTTCACATTAATTATCAGCTTCTTCTGTTCCACTTTGTCTTCGTCTGTAAAATCGCTTCCGGCTAATAGTCTGATATGAAAAAACCTAAAGAATTCCTGGTCAATATCAGTACGGAAATAAGCATTTCCGGTGCTACCATCAAATCCTTTTCTGTAACCCCAGAACCAATTGTTAATTTCATATCCCGGAACATCAGAGATAAAGGTAAAACCACTGACTTCGGGATTTTGTCGAAGACACTCGCGGAATAATGAAATCTTATCCTTGTAAGTTGTTATTTTCTCATTCGTCTTGGGAGACTTCATGATCATGGTGGAATTATATTTATAGCCAAGATCCTTTTTCATCAGATAGTGAACCTGTTTGAAAATAATCACTGTTCCAATCAACAGTGATATTGATACAAAAAGCTGAAAAGTAACAAGCCCTTTCCTGAAGAGAAATCCCTCTTTTGAATTTTTATATTTCCCCTTTAAGATTTGAAGAGGCTGAAATGATGATAATACGAATGCCGGATAAATACTTGAGATAAGGACTCCTGAAAAGAAGACAATGATAGCGGATATAAGAAATCGCTGATTAAAAACCAGACCGGGTTTATCTATGCCTGTCAACTGTTTAAATAATGGCGTCAGAATTACTATAAGAATAATGGAGATAGCCAGACAAACAAGATTAAAAACAAATGCTTCAGAAATAAACTGCCCGACGAGTAATCGTTTTGAAATACCGTTTACTTTTTTTATTCCTATTTCTTTAGCTCTTTCAATTGACTGTGCCGTAACGAGATTAATATAATTCACCCATGCGATCATCAGAAAAAACAAAGAAAAACCAAAAAGAATATTTACCCCTCTGCCATTCCCGGGAGGCTCAGTCTCATACTCTATAGCTGAACAAAGGTGAATACTTCTAATGGGTTGAAGTATATATTCATCACGCTCATTACTTTTCACCAAAGAC
Source organism: Bacteroidales bacterium (assembly GCA_035354395.1). Taxonomy (GTDB): domain Bacteria; phylum Bacteroidota; class Bacteroidia; order Bacteroidales; family VadinHA17; genus LD21. The sequence continues at coordinate 1,565 of DAOQAX010000007.1, forward strand.
TCACCGTAATTGTCTTCTATCATTTTAACGAATGCCCCCTTTTCAAATTTTCTATAATCGGTCCCGTCAGCAAGCTGAAGGTATGTATGGCAATAATCATAAGACCAGTTGCTGATTAAGCCCGGATCCCGTTCATATAATGTAGAAAATGAGAAAAGAAGGTCCGATTTAATATGAGAATTTTCAGGAAAGTTTTTATAAACCCCGCAAACAGTGTAACTATCATGATTGTTGACTTTTATTATCTTTCCCATAGGATCCTCATTTCCAAAGTATTTTTTTGAGGCATTTTCTGAAAGAACAACGGTATATGGATCAGACAGACAACTGTTTATGCCTTGAATAAGGGGAATAGTTAAAACATCAAAAATCGAAGTGGAAGCATAATAGGCTTTCTCTTCAAAAAAACTTATTTTATCTCCTTTTGAATTGACATTTGATACTTCAATGTTGTAATTTCTTGAGATGTTAAAAAAATTCTTAACCTCCGGGAAGTTGTCTTTCATATATTTTCCTGTCGGGAAAAACGAATTGGCAGTTTTCCACAGCAAAGTTTCACCCCTGTACCTGTTATATACAACCCTGTAAATATTATTACCATTTTTATGGAAGGAATCAAAGCTCCGTTCATAAAAGACATATTCAAGAATAAGTACAGTGCTTGTTATTCCCAACACAAGACCGGTTATGTTGATTATTGAAGCAAGCTTGTGACACCTTATGTTTCTGAAAAATATCTTTAAGAAATTTTTATCCATTGAATTTATTATAGTGGTTATTTTATCATATCTGTATTCTATTATAAGTTCCTTCCCCCCTCTGACTTTTTATTCAAAAACATATGCCTTTGCCTGGTTCTCGCATGTGATCCTGTATTGACCGGATTGTTATGCGGGAGTCAGTAGCATAAACAAAGACTGAGTAAATTATTCATATCTCAATGCTTCTACAGGATTCCGTGTTGCTGCTCTCATGCTCTGCCAGCTTACTGTCAACAAAGCTATCACGATGGCAATCAGCCCCGACATAACAAAAATCCACCAGCTGAGGGTTGTTCTGAATGCAAAATTCCCGAGCCATTGGTGCATTATATACCATGCTACAGGTACTGCGATCATAAAAGCTATAACTACCCATTTTATAAAATCTTTATTAAGAAGAATTATCACCTCTGAAATTTTGGCTCCATTTACTTTTCTTATACCCACTTCTCTTCTTCTTCTCTCAATAATAAATAATGACAGACCAAACAATCCAATGCAGGAGATAAATATTGCGACAAGCGAGAAATACCTGAATAACCTTGAAATCTTTACTTCAGAGATATAGAGCTTCGACAGCTGATCGTCAAAAAAACCGATTTCACAGGTGGTTTGAGGCAACACTTTTGACCATGATTTTTTGACTTTATCAAGGGTCTGTGAAAAATTTTCGGGACTGATGCGGGCAATGATGTACCCGGGATTATCGAACAAAGGCAATAACAGAAGGGGTTCTACACTGCTGTGAAGCGATTCGAAATGGAAGTCTTCGACAACCCCAATTATTACTCCTTTCTTGTTGCTTTCTCCAAAATATTTGCCAACCGGATCTTTTATTCCCATACGTCTGATGGCTTCCTGGTTCAATATTACCTGAGGCGACGACAGGTCATCATACTTTTGCACTTTATCGTAGATATTTGGAAAAGAATTGCCATCGACCAGTTTTATTCCCATAGTTTTAAAATATTCTTTATCTACGTTCATTGAACATATCAGAACTTTGTTTTCCGGATCCTTCCCTTCCCAGTCATAACCCCACGAAGAGTTGCCGCCCCACAAGGGCAATTTATCTGATCTTGTAATGGATTCAACACCTGATATACTTTCCAGTTCCTGCTTAATTGCTTCATGCCTGCTCTTTGCTTCACCGTCAAGCGTCAGGTAAATCAGGTTAGCGTGATCATAACCCAAATCATAATTGTTGACATACTTAATCTGTTTTGTTATAATTATTGAACCACTTATCAGTATAATTGCCAGTGTAAACTGGACAACTACCAGCAGGCTTTTAAGGCTGAAATTTTTTCTTTTGGTATTCACATATTTTTTCAATGCCTGCACCGGATTGATTGAAGAGAGATACAGTGAAGGATATACAACTGATAGCCCCAATATTATTAAAAGCCCCGTCAGCAACATCAGAACCATGAATGTATTTTGAAGTTGTCCGAGAATAATATGTTTGTCTGAAATAGCCCTGAATAAAGGCAGAAACAGGAATATAAGTATTATACTTAACAGAATACTCAAAAAGATCATTATTCCTTTTTCAAGCAGGAATTGTTTTAAAATATTTATTTTGTCTGCTCCCATAACTTTACGCACTCCGACTTCAGGGCTGCGTTGTTCTGCCTTTGTTATAGACAGATTAATGAAATTTATTGAAGCAATCAGTATGATAATTAATGCAATCCCCAGAAACTGATATATATACTGGATCCTGTTGTTTTTTCCGGAAAAAGAATAAAGATGCTCATCTTTAAAAGGGAACAGATGCAGAGTAGTGTTTTCCTGTCCTTTTTCCTTACAAAGGTTTGCAATTTTAGCTTCCAGATTTTTAGCATCGCCGCCCTCTGCAAGCAAAACAGAGGTACGTGGCCAGTTATTACCCCATCGGGTAAGATCTGCACCAAATGTTTTGACAAATTCTATGGGAATCAAAACTTTAAAGTCGAGTGTTGAGTTTGCATGTTGAGTGGCAATAACAGCACCAACTGTAAATGAATACTGGTTATCAAACTTAAGTACTTTCCCTATTGCTGATTCTGTACCAAAGTATAATCGGGCTAACTCATCTGTAATAATAATCTGGTCAGTTGACGAAAGAGTGTTTCTGTCTCCTTCCAGAATATCATAGGAAAAAATTTTCAGGAAATTGTTATCTGCGCAATAAACAGGGCCCTCTTTATATTCCTTCCCCTCAAACTTTATCGGGAGTTTACCGAGATTTGTGAATGTTGCCGCAGCTTCAACCCCCGGGTAATTCTTTGATAATTCCTGGCTTAGGGGAAAAGGAGTACAGAAGGTATGAAGCTCCTGACCTTCTGAGTATTGCTGATGTTCATAAACAGTATATATCCTGTTAAGATTCTTATTGAATTTGTCATAGCTTAGCTCATCTACAATCCATAACAGGATTAATACGACTACTGCAACACCAAGAGCTAATCCGGCTATATTAATGACGGAATAAATGCCATTTTTCCGGATATTTCTCCAGCCAATTATGATGTTTCTAAAAATCATGATACCCTGATTTAGTTTTATTACTCCTTAAAAAATATGCATGTGTTTGTTCACACGATTTAATAACTACCTTCTATATGTCTTTCTTCCAATCTCCCTGATAACCACAAAATATTCTATCATCATTTTTCAGGGGGTGCCTGATCAGCCAGGAGATTTGATCAGAGCGCAGTTTCAAGTACCTGTGCATTTTCAGTTATTATCTGTCCATCAAAGAGATTAATTACCCGGTGTGCATAACCGGCATCACGCATGGAGTGTGTTACCATTACAATAGTTGTACCTGTCCGGTTCAGATCAGTCAGAAGATTCATGACCTCAATACCGTTTTTTGAATCAAGATTACCTGTGGGCTCATCGGCCAGGATCAGTTTGGGATTTGCAACCACTGCACGTGCAATAGCAACACGCTGTTGTTGTCCTCCTGATAGCTGCTGAGGAAAATGCTTTGCCCTGTGACCGATCTTCATCTGATCAAGCACCTTTTCGACCATCTCCCTGCGCTCACCTGATTTTAATTTCAGATAGATAAGGGGGAGCTCAACATTTTCATATACATTGAGTTCATCTATCAGGTTAAAACTCTGAAATACAAATCCGATATTTCCTTTTCTTAAAAGTGTCCTGTTACGCTCTTTCAGGCCGCCCACTTCCTGGCCATCAAAAAAATATTGACCACTGGTAGGATTATCAAGTAATCCTATAATGTTTAGAAGAGTAGATTTGCCACATCCCGAAGGACCCATTATGGCTACAAACTCCTCCCTTTTGATGTGAAGATTTACGTTGTTAAGAGCGCTGGTCTCAATCTCTTCCGTCCGGAAGATTTTCTTTAAGTCGACTGTTTTTATCATTCTATGTTATTTTTGGTTTTAATTTATTATCTCATTAGTTTCATAAAGGAAACGGGAAACCGGAAACGGGAAACCGGAAACGGGAAACCGGAAGTCAGTAAAGTTTCCCTTGATTTCTAATTAAATTTCTCTTTTCTGGTTTTTATAAGATTAAAAAGTTGTGCTGATATTTTTCTATTGTCGTCCAGCAATATATTATAATCGCTTTCCTGCAGATAACCTAAACGAAAAGCAATCAGAAGTTGAGTTCTGACCTCTCCGGATGATCCTTTGGCTATAAACAGAAAATGAATATATTCTTTGTTGTACTGCCTTTCAAAACCTTCGGCAATATTGGATGGGACAGACACAGACGCTCGGCTTATCTGATCTCTGAAAGAATAATCTTTGCACCCACTGAACAATTTATAAATGCTTATACTAAGTTCAACTGCATTTTGCCAAACATCAAGATCCTCAAATTTTTCAATTTTTGTACTCATTGCCTAGTGTTTAAGTTAATATTCATAAAGATGAAAATTATCCATGTTCCTGCCTTCTTCCTCCGGTCTCCCGTCTCCAGTCTCCCGTCTCCGTTCTCCCGTTCTCCGTTCTTCGGTCTCCCTATTTCAACACAATCTTATCGTTGTCGCCGAACAGCTCATAGCCTGAAGTTATTACCTTCTCTCCTGGCTTCAGGCCCTCAAGCACCTCATAGTATTGCGGATTTTGTTTGCCGATGCGGATTGTTCTCTTTACTGCTTCATCTCCGGCTTCATTGAGTACAAAAACCCATTGTCCTCCTGTGCTCTGGAAGAACCCTCCCCTTGGAATCATTATTGCCTTTTCTGACTCACCGAGTTCGAGTTTTATATGGTATGTCTGTCCTGTCCTGAGGTTTTCAGGGAGAGCTCCCTCAAAGACCATGTCTATTTCGAACTGTCCTTCTCGTACTTCAGGATAAACCTTGCGGACCGTAAGTCTCATCTCTGTTCCGTTCCTGTCGAATGATGCCGAAAGACCCCTCTGAACGCGATCAATATAATGTTCATCTATTTTGGCGTTTATCTTGAAGTTGGTAAGAACATTTATCTGACCTATCCTTTGCCCGCTGCCTATTGACTGTCCGATCTCGGCATCAAGCATTCCAAGCTGTCCGTCAACAGGAGCCTTTACATTAAGGTTGTCAAGCCGTTCATGGACCAGCCCCAGCATCTGCCGCATCTTTCCCAGGTCATTTTCAAGGGTAATCATTGATGTGGCACGGAGGATTGAATCGTTTTTAGCCTTTATTCTGTTTATCTCCAGCAAACCTATCTCATACTCATAGTCTTCTTTGGACTGAAGGTAGTCTTCCTTCGAAATCAACCCCTGGTCATATAAGGTCTTATATTGTTCATAAGTCCTTTTTTTGCGGGTTGCCTTATACTCACTGTCGAGTATGTTCCTTTTTGACTGTATAAGTTCTGTTTCAAAACTGATACGCGTACTTCGCAGGTAGTTTTCCTTTTCAGCAAGAGCCGCTTCACTGTCAAGTATATTCTGGTACAACTGTCTGTTTTCAAGTCGGAGGATGACATCTCCTTTATTAACCATAGAGCCCTCCTCAATGAGCCGCTCGCTCACTCTTCCTCCTTCGACCGCATCGAGATAAATTGTTGTTATCGGCTCAACCTGGCCTGTTACTGTTATGTAGTCGTTAAATATATTTTCCTCTACTGTGCTTATGGTTATTTTGTCGGCCTCAGCTCTGAAAACTGAGGTTTTTCCATCCTTTATGAGCTTTATAACAAAAAACAAGAGTATCACTATTCCAAGGCCCCAGAGTAAATGTTTCATTCTGAAACCTTTCTTCTTCTCAATGACTTTATCCATTCCCATTTTGCTGCAATATTTATTTTAATTATTCTTTCTGTTTGTCTTCCTTATATCAGTTTTACCTTTCCCAGAACCTGTTCCCATTATAAAAATCAATTATTCGCCTCTTTATTTCCACTGTAAGCTGCGACCGTAGAAGCAATCCTGTTGTTGATGCCATCCTGTTCTTAGCCTCATAAAAATCGACAACATTGATCATCCCCTGGTTATATCTCTTTTCAGCGGCCCTGAATGCAAGTGTGTCAGCTTCAAGCTGTTTTTTAGCCTGGGTGAATTCACTTAAGGAAGCTTTAAGATCGTTATAGTTAGTCGTCATATCATAAAGCAAATCACGTTTAGCCTGTTCAAGCTTTGTTTCTGCTGATTTACTTTCAAGTTTTGCCAGCTTTACATTGGTAATATTAGCCCTTTTCTGGAAGACCGGAATATTTAAGCTGAGACCAACATACTGGTATTGATTAGCCTTGAACTGGTATGAAAAATCTCCCTGACTGTTAGTTGAGAAATTTGCGCCAAAATACCCTCTTCCTGTAAGATATGGATAGAAATCAGCTTTGTTTATCCTGATATTTTTCAGACTTGCTTTCCATGCATCCTCATAAGATTTGATCTGGGGTGACAAATGCGAATAACTTTCATAAAGGCTCCTTATATCCATATTGTCATTTATGTTTTCGGGGCCCGGTTCTGCATCCCGGGTAAGCACTATTAGGCTATCGCTGTTTAGATTCATTGCCTTGCGCAGGCTTATCCATGATGATTCAAGCTTATTCTCTGTCTGTATGCATAAAAGCTCATCCTTTTCCTTGTTGGCATTAACCTCCAGAAGGTCCGCTGTTGCTTTCAGTCCGGTTTTAACCAGTAGCTCAGTCCTTTTTACATTAATCAGCGACATCTCTTTCTGCTCTCTCGTTATTCTTAAGAGCTCTTCATAATAGACCACATCGTAGAATGAGTTCATCACTTCAAATGCCAGGTTGTCAACATCATTCTTTTGTGAGTTCAGAGCCGATTCCTTTTTAAATTTCCAGTAGCTGATCTTGTTCTGGGCTGAAAAACCCCTGAAAATATCCACAGAAGCTCCAACATAATAAGAATTATAAGAATATGGTTCTGTTACAATGGTATTTGTAGTCTGGTCAATTGTACGTCCGATATAATAATATAAATCAGAACCTGCTCCCACAGAAGGCGTCATGTTCCATTTAGCCTGTCTGTAATTCTGTTCTGCCATGTCACTTTCAAAGCCCGATTGTTTAACTGCCAGGTTGTTTTCAACAGCATACCTTATACAATCTTCCAGCGTCCATTTCTGCTGCCCTGAGACCTGTAAAATTGAAAAAATAAAAATTAACGTCACTATTTGCCTTCTCATCTTCTAAACGATTTTCTTTTTGCAATGCCAAAATGGTGCCATAAAATTATCAAACTGACTATCTGATTTTTACACTTAAGTCCCTTGTGGGTTTTGTAAAATTTATTTACATCATTGTGTAAAATATTTTTACACTTTTATAAATTGGATTTTGAAAATGTCTATTTTTAATAAAAACATACGATGACAAAAGGGAACATCCTTGTTGTTGACGACAACAAAAATATTCTGAGCACTCTTGAAATTCTTCTCTCATCTGAATTTCAAAGCATTACGTCGTTATACAATCCTAACCTGATATTATCTGAACTCGAAAAGAGAGAATACAACCTTGTACTTCTCGACATGAATTTCAATGCCGGGAACAATACCGGTAATGAAGGTATCTACTGGCTGGGAAGAATCAAGGAGAAGCATCCCGAAGTATCGGTCGTAATGATGACAGCTTATGGCGATATTGAGCTGGCAGTCAAATCACTTAAGACAGGATCAACTGATTTTGTCCTCAAACCGTGGGATAATCAGAAACTTATTGCCACACTCAGGTCGGCAATTCAACTTAACCTTTCTAGAAAAGAGGTCCTCCAGCTTAAGGAAAAAGAGCAGGTGCTTAAGAATGAAATAAACCGTGATCAGAAATATATTATCGGAACATCACCACAACTGATGCATGTACTGGCAATGGTACGAAAAGTGGCAAAAACCGACGCCAACGTGCTGATTACAGGCGAAAACGGTACCGGAAAGGAGTTGATTGCCAGAGAAATACATCGCCTGTCTGATCGTACTGACGAAGTCCTTGTAACTGTCGACATGGGGGCAATAACTGAGACTCTTTTTGAAAGCGAACTTTTTGGTCATGTTAAAGGTTCTTTTACGGATGCAAAGGAATCCAAGCCAGGTAAATTTGAAGTGGCCAATAAAGGGAGCCTGTTTCTTGATGAGATAGGGAACCTCTCTTTTCATCTTCAGGCCAAGCTTCTGACAGCAATACAAAACAGGCAGGTCTCACGTATAGGATCTAATCAGCCCATACCTGTCGATATACGCCTGATATGCGCAACAAACAAGAACCTTGAATCAATGGTAGGTGAAGGATTGTTCCGTGAAGATCTTCTGTACAGGATAAATACCATTCAGATAGAGGTACCGCCTCTCAGGGAGAGAGGTGAAGACATCCTAGTTCTTTCTGACTTCTTCCTCAAAAAATATTCATCAAAATATAATAAGTCAAATCTCAGGATAAACAGCCAGGCTCAGGATAAACTGATGAAATACTCATGGCCGGGTAATATAAGGGAACTTCAGCATACTATTGAAAAAGCTGTCATTTTAAGTGATAACACCGTACTTAAACCTGAGGATTTCTATATGAGACAGATTACCAATGGTAAACTATCTGATGCTTCAAAGACACTTGATGAGATGGAAAAGCTGATGATACAGCAGGCTGTTGAAAAAAATAACGGGAACCTCTCTGCTGCAGCTGACCAGCTTGGAATAACCAGGCAGACATTGTATAATAAACTTAAAAAATCCGATCAATGATAAGTAAAGATCTGTCATTAAACATCATTATCAGAATAATACTTATTGTTGTTATCTCTGCCCTTCTGGGTTATTTTCTTACTACGGGTCAGCCTGTAATATTCTCAGTTACCTGTTCCTTAATAATAATTGCTGTCTCGGTAAATCTCATCATTTATCTTAACTCCCTGAACAGAAAGATTAAATTCTTTTTTGATGCTGTTCGAAATGATGATTCAAATCTCTCCTTCCCGGCTGATCTGAAAAACAAAAGCCTGAGGGAACTGTACCAGAGCATGAACAGAGTAAATCAACAGATTCAACAGCTGAAAATTGAGAACAGGCAGCAGGAGCAATATTTTCAGACCTTGCTCGAACACCTTGCAACCGGAATCATTACCTTTAATAATAATGGTTTTATTCTACAGGCCAACTCATCTGCAAAAAAGCTGCTCTCTACAGATGTTCTGACTCATCTGCAGCAGATTGAGAGGATAGATAAACGGCTCTATCAGGCAATAAAGAACATCGGGCCATCAGGAAGACGATTAATTGCCGTTTCCACAGAAAAGGGTGATACACAACTATCACTGAAAGCCACTGAATTCAAGGCAAAAGATGAGAATATAACCATCCTGTCATTACAGGATATCAAAAAAGAACTTGATGAAAAAGAGCTCGAATCGTGGATGAAGCTGATTAAAGTGCTGATGCATGAAATAATGAACTCGATAACTCCCATTACATCACTTTCAGAAAGTCTCAGCCATTTTTACTGTACCGAAAACGGACCTGTCATTCCTGGTGAAGTAAATGAAAAAACTATCTCAACAACAATACAGGGACTTAATGTTATTCGTGAACAGGGCAAGGGACTTATGTCTTTCGTGGAATCGTACAGAAAACTCACGCGCATACCCAAGCCTGACAAAAAATTATTTAAAGTATCCGATCTTTTATCACGTGTGCATATATTATATAGTTCGGTTGAGAGGAAAAACAACACCGACCTGTCATTTGCCGTAGAGGGGAACGACTTTGATATATTTGGCGATGAAAACCTTATTTCACAGGTACTTATAAATCTGGTTAAAAATGCTTTTGAAGCCAATGAGAACAACCCTCATGGGAAGATCAGGATATTGGCATCTCTTGATCAGAACAGGTACCCTGAAATTTCAGTTGCCGATAATGGGCCGGGGATCAGTAATGAAAACATTGAAGAAATATTTATTCCGTTTTTTACAACACACGAAAACGGATCAGGCATTGGTCTAAGCATATCAAAGCAGATAATGAAAGCTCATGGAGGCAGTCTGAAAGTAAAGTCGGTGCCATTCAAAGAGACAATTTTTTACATGAGTTTTCAGAGCTGAAAGGATTTTCAGGAAATAGATATTAAATTTGCCGTCTCGTAACGACAAATGAAAGAAAACGAACTAATTGCTCATTGCAACAGCCATCCTGAGGTACCTGCCCTTATTGAAACAATAAATGCTGATAAGAAAAGTACATTCCGTGTTGAAGGACTTACTGGTTCTTCGAGGGCGATGGCAATGTCACTGATATTTCAAAAAACTCAGACCACCCACCTGGCAGTGATTCCCGAAAAAGAGGATGCTGCCTATTTCTATAATGATCTTGTCTCATTGCTTGGTGATGAATCAGTTTTCTTCTTCCCTTCCACCTATAAACGCTCGGTTCAGTATGCACAGACAGAACCTGCAAATATTGTTCTCCGGACAGAAGTCCTGAACCATCTGGCTTCCGGGAAGAGGAAGGGCATAATCGTAACATATCCGGAATCGGTTATGGAGAAGGTAATGAGTCGCAGAAACCTGAAAAAAAACACTTTTAACATAAGTAAAGGGGATAAGATCTCTCTCGAGTTTCTGGAGGAGGTGCTCCATGAATATAATTTCAAGAGAACCGACTTTGTTTATGAACCCGGTCAGTATTCTATCAGGGGAAGCATTGCCGACGTTTTTTCATATTCAGCCGATCTCCCTTACAGGATAGATTTCTTTGGTGAAGAGGTCGATACGATACGATCGTTCAATACTGACGATCAGCTGTCGGTAAGTGTTCACAAGCAGATATCTGTAATCCCTAACATACAGGATATATCAATCGAAGAGGTAAATGATTGCTTTACCGACTTTCTGCCACCATCGTCACTTATATGGATTGAGGATGCCGCTTACATAAAGGAAAAAATCAATAACATCTTCGAACAGACCAATCAGAGGGAAGAATCAGGTCAGATAACCGACAAGAAAGATATTGTGATTACCGGGAACAGATTCATTGAAGAATGCAAAAAGTTCAGGGTCCTCGAGTTTGGAAGACAAAGCCTGTTTGAGCCTGAGGCTATATTCGGGTTCCATACCGAACTCCAGCCTGTTTTTAATAAAAATTTTGAGCTACTTACAGGGAAGCTTCTTTCGAATGATACAGAAGGTTACGCAACATATATAGTTTCAGAAAGTGAGTCACAGATTGAAAGACTCAGGGATATCTTTGCAGAAATAAATCCAGAAGCACATTTTATTCCCCTGCTGCTTAATCTTCACAGCGGTTTTACTGACCACGATCTTAAGATCTCAGTGTTTACCGATCACCAGATATTTGACAGATACCATAAATTCAAGATAAGGGGATACTTCAAAAAGAAAGAGAGTATTTCTGTAAAAGAGCTTACAGGACTTAATCCTGGCGATTATGTCGTACACATCGATCATGGAATTGGTAAGTTTGGAGGACTCGAAAAAATTGAAGTCAACGGGAAGTTACAGGAAGCAATAAAACTTGTTTACAGGGACAATGATATACTATATGTAGGTATCCATTCTCTGCATAAGATATCGAAATATAAGGGGAAAGATGATGCACCCCCCAAGATATACAAACTTGGTTCAGGAGCCTGGCAGAAACTGAAGCTGACTACAAAAAATAAAGTAAAAGATATTGCCAAAGATCTTATCCTCCTTTATGCCAAGAGAATGGCATCACCAGGCTATTCATTTTCCCCCGACTCTTACCTTCAACGCGAACTTGAAGCTTCATTTATTTATGAGGATACTCCCGATCAGCTCAAAGCTTCAATTGCAGTAAAAGAGGATATGGAAGCTGACCATCCTATGGATCGGCTGGTTTGTGGTGATGTGGGTTTTGGCAAAACCGAAATTGCAATAAGGGCCGCTTTCAAAACAGCCACCGACGGTAAACAGACAGCTGTGCTTGTACCAACAACCATCCTGGCTTTTCAGCACTACAAGACATTTGCAGCACGTCTTAAGGGTTTCCCTTGCAGGGTTGAATACCTGAGCCGTCACAGGAAAGCTGCAGATCAGAAAAATATCCTTGAACAACTGGCAGAAGGAAAGATCGACATAATAATAGGCACCCACAAGATTGTCGGTAAAGAGGTGAAGTTCAAAGATCTTGGGCTCCTCGTAATTGATGAAGAGCAGAGATTCGGTGTTTCGGTTAAGGAGAAGCTCAAGAAACTTAAAGCCAACGTTGATACACTGACACTGACAGCCACACCTATCCCGCGTACACTGCAGTTCTCACTGATGGGAGCCCGTGACCTCTCAATCATAAGTACTCCGCCTCCCAACAGGATGCCAATAATAACCGAGTTGTATGGTTTCAATGAAGAGATTGTCAAAGAAGGTATTGAATATGAGATATCCAGGAACGGACAGGTCTTTTTTATTCACAACAGAGTTGAAAATATTAAACAGATACAGGCAGAGATCAACCGTATATGCCCGAATGTCAAAACGGCCGTGGTACACGGACAGATGGAAGGAAGCCATGTGGAGGATGTGATGTACAACTTTATCCAGGGCGATTATGATGTACTTATTGCCACCACTATTATTGAATCGGGACTGGATATTCCCAATGCCAACACAATCTTCATAAACGACGCTCATCACTTCGGCCTGTCGGAGCTGCATCAGTTAAGAGGCAGGGTAGGCCGTTCAAATAAAAAGGCATTCTGTTACCTTCTTGCCCCGCCATTTGATACACTTACACATGAGGCAAAAAGAAGGCTGAAAGCTATTGAAGAATTTTCGGAACTCGGAAGCGGCTTTAATATTGCGATGCAGGATCTTGATATCAGAGGCTCCGGAAATCTGCTCGGAGGAGAACAAAGCGGATTTATTGCCGATGTGGGGTTTGAGACTTATCAGAAAATACTGAATGAAGCTCTGAACGAATTAAGAGACTCAGAAGTGATGGAACCTGTATCTGGTGGAAATCAGACTAAAACACCCGTTAAAGTTAAACAGGAACACGAAAAACAATATGTGTCCGACTTTCAAATAGATACTGATCTAGAGATCATGTTCCCTGACGAATATGTATCAAACATCTCAGAAAGAATAAGATTATACAAGGAGCTGAATGACCTTGGAAATGAAGAATCATTGCAGGAATTTGAAAAAAGGCTGGTTGACCGGTTTGGAGCCATCCCTCCACCTGCTGCGGCACTTCTTGATATTGTCAGGGTAAAATGGATCGCTCAAAAGCTTGGCATTGAGAAAATCTTACTGAAAAACAATCTTCTTATTGCTCACTTTGTATCAGATCCTCATTCAGCATTTTACCGTAGTACTCTTTTTGTTTCAATAATGAATTATGTAAATAAAAAACAGAAACAGATGACGGTAAAACAGAAAGAGTCAAAACTAAGCCTGACCATTTCCAACGTAAAATCTGTAAAGTCAGCCACACAGATCCTCAATGATATCCTTACCGACCATATGAAAAATGGATAGATTACTGAGTTTCTGAAGTTTTATCTTTAAATACTCCAAACTCCAGCCACTCTAGGCACTTACATCAGTTTTTATTACCTTTGTGTTTTAATACATAATAATATGAACCTGGTATTTGACATAGGTAATTCCAGCTCAAAAATGGCTGTATACGATGGCCGGACGAAAATTGCCTTTTTCAGGACAAAAGAGTTCAGCTTTGAAAAGCTCCATAAAAAGATGTCGAAGTATCATATTGATAAAGCGATTGTCTGCTCTGTAAAAGATATTCCGGAGTTTATTATTGATATTTTTAAAACAAATTACCCGGTTGTTCATTTCCTTTCACATGAGTCGAAACTCCCTTTCAGTATAGATTACGAAACGCCCGAGACGCTTGGTCCTGACCGAATTGCGGCCGTGGCAGGCGCGTATGCCGAATTCCCGGGTAAAGATGTCTTTATCATTGATGCCGGAACAGCCATAACTTACGAGTTCCTGTCGGAGAATATTTACAGAGGCGGTAATATATCCCCCGGGTTAAATATGAGATTCAAAGCTCTGAACAGATTCACCGGGAAACTGCCATTGGTATCTCCTGCGGATAATTATACCTCTCCCGGACGTAATACAAACGATGCTATAATGGCTGGAGTTGTAACCGGAATTACTTATGAAATAAATGAGTATATTCGCGCCTTCGAGAAAAAACACACTGACTTTAAAGTCGTGCTGACAGGCGGGGACAGTGAATATCTTAAGAATAAGATTGAACATAACTTTACCTGGTTACCTGACATTGTTGTCAGTGGATTAAACTTCATTCTTGAGTACAATGCGTAACAGACTTTTCACATCTGCCCTGATACTGATTTCTTTATTTTACGTTTCGTGTGAAAGTAAAGTTGAAACCATTAAAAATATTGACCTACTATCGCTTCCTTCTATTACAGTAAAGAATTTTCAGACTTTTTTCACTGATTCGGGGAAATTACAGCTTGTGATGGTCTCTCCTATCCTGGAACAGTATAGTAACTCTGACGATCCCTATAATGAATTTGTGTCAGGTATAAAGGTTTACTACTTTAACAGTCAGAAGGACTCTGCCGGTTCAGTTGTAGCAAAATATGCAAAATACAGCAACAAAAAGGCTCTTTGGGAGCTTCGTGATAGTGTGGTTGTTATTAATGAGAAAAATGACAAACTTGAGACGGAGCTTTTATTCTGGGATCAGGACAAAGACCTGATTTATACCGACCGTTTTGTAAAGATAACGAGCGAGGACCAGATAATAATGGGAACAGGATTTGAGTCTAATTCCCATCTGACCGACCGCAAAATAAGGAAAGTAAAAGCCACAATATACCTCAAAAATGAAAAATAGCTCTCTCCTTGCACTTGAAATTATCTGGATTGCCACAGGTGTCCTGTCGGTTGTTGCTGGCATAAGGTTTGCAATTACAAATGGCGGAAGTAAGATTTTATTATTTGTATTAATGGCTCTTGTCTGTTTTAGTTTTGCATGGATAAGACACGACCAGAGAAAAAAACAGAGATAATTCTGCAAAATGAACGGGGTCCTGATAATATTTTTAGCAATAATATTCTCCGCGTTCTTCTCCGGTATGGAAATAGCATTTATTACATCTGACAAGCTTCGCATTGAGCTTGAAAGAAAACAGGAGGCTTTCGGATCAAAAATATTAAAACTCTTTACAAACAATCCCGGTCAGTACATTGCCACAATGTTGATTGGCAACAACATTGCACTTGTCATTTATGGCCTTATTTTTTCGAGCCTTTTCCAACCTTTGTTGTCACAATTTATACCATCTGATGTCCTGATCCTTATTATAAACACATTAATATCAACCGGCTTAATATTGTTTGTTGCCGAATTTCTTCCAAAGACCATATTTATCATTTCACCAAACTTTTTTCTCAAGGCCTTCAGCATACCCACACTGATTTTCTATTATCTCTTTTATCCCTTAAGCAAATTCACCCTGGTATTATCAAACCTGCTGATCAGCATATTTTTCAAGGTAGGCCCGGGTAAGAAGAAACAGGAAAACCTGGTTTTCAGCAAGGTAGATCTCGATCATTTCGTCAATCTCAGCAAACAGAGTGAAGAGGAACCGGAATCTGACCGTAACGATATAAGGATATTTCAGAATGCCCTCGACTTTTCCAATATAAAGCTCAGGGAATGTCTTATCCCAAGGACAGAGATTGCCGCAATTGAATGCAACAAACCTATAAATGATCTTAAAGATAAGTTCATCGAAACAAGATTCTCAAGAATACTGGTATACGAGAACTCTATTGATAATATCATTGGCTATTTTGAATTAAAGGATCTTTTCAGGAATCCTTCTGATATTAAATCCTCTATCAGAAAGCTGGCTATTGTACCGGAGACAATGTCTGCAAATAAACTTCTGAAACTATTTGTTGACGAAAAGAAGAGTATTGCGCTTGTTGTCGATGAATTCGGCGGAACATCAGGAATGGTAACACTTGAAGATGTTCTTGAAGAGATCGTTGGCGATATTGAGGATGAACATGATATCAATGAGCTTATAGAGAAAAAGATTAATGATACCGAATTTATCTTTTCAGGACGTCTTGAGATAGATTATCTTAACAGTAAATATCATTTCAACCTGCCTGAAAAAGATGATTATGAGACGCTTGCAGGTATGGTTTTATTTTATCACGGAAGTATTCCTGAAAACAATGAAGTTATAAGGATTAAAAATATTACGGTTAAGGTCATTAAAGTTACCAGTACCAGACTGGAACTTGTAAGATTAAGAATAGAGTAAGGGCATCAGAGGCTGTAGAGGCTGTAGAGGCTGTAGAGGCTTTATTTATTCCAGACACGTGACATTTTCAGGTTCAATTGCAATGATTTTTTATGTAATTGAAAATGAATAACATAAAAACACAATTTTAATTTTTATCGCACTAACCTCTTTTTTTTACCTTACGCGAATCACAATAGTAGCAAATTATTATTGGTCTGCTTGTAAAACAATCATGATTCCCTTTAACATACGATGTTTTTCCTGGCAATACTGCTGAAAACCAAATTAAAAGACGTAAACGGGAGAGTCATATGTGGCATTACCGAAACACAGGGAATTGATTTGTTTATTCTCTGCCAATTGCAACAAAAGGGATCGAGATAATTTGAAAGTACTCATAAAGAAGTCAACCGCGATAGCGGCTAAATGTGAATAACCCCGAGTCAACAACTCGGGGTTTGGAATACCACAAATCACATACATCCCCGAAAGGGGGTGAATAATTAGTGGTATAATTAAAAATAAAATTTCTCATCTCTATAGAATTAACGGTGTAGATGATCACCTGCATATTCTTACTGACATACACCCTTCTATTGCACTTGCTGATTTTATAAGAGACATAAAAGTGAGTTCTTCTGTGTGGATGAAGAATAGTGGTTTATTTCCATCTTTTAAAGGATGGTCTGAAAAGTACGGAGCCTTTACATGTTCATATCTTGATGCCGGAAATATCATAGAGTATATTAAAAATCAGCAGGAACATCACAGAAAAGAGACATTTAAGGATGAATATCGAAGATTATTAATTGATTCATGGATTTCTTTTGATGAGATGTACTTTCCTTAATAGGCTATTCAGCACCTTCGGCACTGAGAGATCTTCTGTGGTATCTGGTACCACGGGTTGTTGACCCGTGGTTATTCATATCCGGCACCTTCCGGTGCCGTTTTTATTCATTAAAGCTAAGCGAATCAAAATGAGAGAAAAAGCATACAATTTCCAATTTTATACTATCCCTGTTGGAGTTCTCTTAGGTTTTTGTGATGTCTTCCAGTTATATGTGAGAAATTTTAAATTTTAAGTATGAGAAATTACAGAATCACATTTCCAGGATAGTCTAATAAAAGGAATTTTCAAATCTATTTTTTCTGTTTTAGAAATTGTGTACAATCACAGAATCCCTTAATTGAAATATGGAACCTTCTACCGCACTAATTGCCACAAGTCAGAACTGTTAAGGTCATTAAGGTTACCAGTACCAGGCTGGAACTTGTAAGATTAAGAATAGAGTAAGAGGCTGTAGCCTACTGCCTACTGCTTCCCTCTATCCCAAACATTTTCCCTGTCATTCCGGCGCGGAACGAAGTGAGGCGAGGAATCTCATCCTCTCTGCTCCAGGGAAAAAGCGCTACCCGTGAAACTAAAAAGTTTATACCATAAAAAAAGGCTGACCTCAATGAGTCAGCCTCTTTTTATAAGATAAGCGAATCCCGTTTATAAAGCTGTTACAGTAAATTTAGTACCATCATTAACAACCTTTAGAACTCTAAATGAACTATAAGACCCACCCCATGCAGTCCATGCATCATTTGTGTAAGTAGTAACAGTTCTGTCAAATTTACCTTCAATGATCTGAACAGATCCATCAGGATGTCCAATTGTAAAAGTATAATTGAACGGATCTGCACCATAGTCTAGGACATTTACATAGTATGTCCCAACAGGATCTGAAAGCCAAATTGACTTGTCTGTTTCAGGATTAGAGGCAGTCGCGCCTTTATCTCCCCATTCAGTATGTGGATTAGTTGGTGTATCGCTCCAAGTCACCATATCAATATCATCTTTTGTATCCCAACCAAAAACAACAGTCAATAGAGTTGGATCATTTTTGTTTACAATAGTGAGATCAACATTCTCAAATACGGTTTTGGGATTCAATATATACCTATTAGAAATAGTATATACTCCTATCTCGAATTGAAGATTTTCACTTACTTCAGGGAACCCGTCATTAACAGCGATTATATACATGTATGCTTCTGTAGTATAAGGCTGAAGTACTGCTGATGCTGCCTGATAATCATCTTGATTAGCTGTTCCACCTTTTACTTTCAAGGTGAAAGTGATTGATCTATCAATCGGTTTATCCGTTGTCACCTTATATACAAGAGTATCTCCTTCCTTAATTGAAGTAGAACCGGTAACGTTAGTAAATGTAGCCGTCGGATAACCGTCAGTGCTTACAACTGGACTAACATCCTGATCAGCTGTATCGCATGCAACGATACCAGCCACTAAAAAAGCCAGTCCAATTATTTTATATTTTATATATTTTCTCATAATAATAAAAAATTAAAATTGAGGTACAAAGGTTTCATAAAAAATCCTCGAAGTAGGATTATTCGGATCAGCACCAGCAGACCCATCATAATAATAGTAAAGTTGAATTATCCCCGTTATCGGATCATAAGAACATACTTTAGAAGGATCATGAGGATCACCAACTTTTGCATCAGACCTATCAAAAGTAACAGTAACCTTATTTGATGCATCAATACTTACGAATACATAATTATCTTCCCAAACTCCAAAATAGGTATATGCTTTAGTTGGAGATGTTGCAACAAGCTCTTTCTCATAGTGCCTTACACCACCATAAGCTACTGTAGGATATCCAACGGTCCCAGGGTGAAAATACAAACAAGTAACATCATAATTGCCAGCAAATGGGCAGAAGAACACATAATTCAAAGTAATTGAAAGAGCCTTCCCATTATTAACTACTTTGGAATCACCAGTTGCGCTAATAACATCCAATACTAAAACTGGAGTAATTGCTAACGGAGGTTCATTACCTTGGGTTAACATAGTTATCCCAATTAACCCTAAATAATTATTTTCTGGCGTAAGGGTAATAGTAGTAGCGTCTAGTCTGTAATGTTTCCCCTCAACAGCAGTTGATGCGGGATCAGCAGCTATTGTCACTGTAATTGGCTCTTTGATATCATTTACAGTGGGTCCGGAAAGCTTCATTTTAATTTTAAAATTATATTCTTTCCCATTAGCAACTGCTGTATAGGTAGTGCTTGTTGCTTCAAAACCTGCCAGGTTAAATCCGTCATCATTAGCATCAGATCTGAGTGTGTCATCAACTAAGCAGGAGTTAAAGGCACCCAGGCAAAAGACTAATATAAAAATGTATTTCAATGTTTTCATAATTATTTCTTTTTAAAATTATTTCGCCCAAAAGATCTTTTCAGTGAAAGCATCTGGTTGTGTCGGTACATTATCCCCGTTTGATGAATATTCACCTGCCGGGTAGAAAAGTCTTACAGGCCTGTCAGGATGAGCTGTAAAGAACATAGGGACCGGCAACCCGCTAGGGTATCCTGTCCGGCTGTAGTCGAACCACGATTGTTCAGCTGTAATTCCGTTGGTGGCAATCCATTTCTGTGTTATAATAGCCTGAATCTTGTTGGTAGAATTATTCCAGTTTACAAGGTCCTTAGGCTGAGTGTAGTAAGTAGTAGCTTTTGCAGCAGTTAATCCAAGGTATTCAAAAGAAGCTGTTACTCCGCTTTTATATAAAACTTCACCGTCACCTGTTGCCAAACCTCTGGAAACAAGTTCAGCCTGGTTAAAATAACTTTCTGCAAGGGTCATGATAATTGCATCCATTGTAGATGATTTCATGATACCAGGACCCATATTTGATACAAATTCCGGCATATAAACATCGGCAACCGGAGTATCATAATCTAACAGTCCCTGAGGTACTCCAAGGTGACCTGTTGCAGGTTTCTCATATATGTAATCAATTCTCGGATCATTTGTGTTTGTCAGGTAATTGATAATATAGTCGGTTGCACAGGTTGCTTTATAATTCATTGAAACTGCTCCTGTATAATCCCAACCTAATGATTCCCACATAATATTCATTTTATCTTTTTCTCCATCAATGAAGCCTGGATTAACGCCAATATCGGTAGTAATATAGCCTGAACCTTCAGCAGCAATAGCAGCCAGTTCAGTCTGAATATAAGATGCTTTGGAAGACATGCTTGACTCGCGGGTTAAAATTCTAAGTTTAACAGTGTTTGCAAACTTTATCCATTCTTTCATATCACCGCCAAACATTGCATCATCTGTTCCTGGCTCTTCAGCAAGGTCATCAGCATTTTTAATAAGGTCGATAGCTGCAGTCAGCTGCACAATCAGATCGTCATAAATAGTCTGTGCATCATCATACTTTGGTGTAGGATTAATGCTTCTTCCCAACGCTTCAGTATAAGGAACATCACCATAGCAGTCAACCATCAGCTGAAAATGAAATGCTTTCATTATTTTACCAATTGCCTTATAATAAACATACTTGGTATCGGTAAAATTGTCAAGAAGGTTATACTGTTTCAGGGCATAATCATAGGTGCGGTTAAATACATACTGATAAAATGAAGATGTAACATTATACTTAGTTTCATCAGTATACCATGAAAAACCATCACTCTGGCTCCAGTTATACATCATCATGTTTCCCAACATGTTTAATCTTCTGTCGTACTGCTCAACACTTGCAGTGTAGTACTGTGCAACAGGAAGAATAAGAGCCGGAGTAACAGTAGTTGGATTATTCGGATCGGTGTTTACATCCAGATAATCTTCACCACATCCTACCAATAGTCCGAAGACCATCAGCATTATTGCGAATTTTATAGTGTTTTTCATATTCTAATCTGTATTAAAATTCTATATTAATATTTGCTCCAAAAGATCTGGTTGGAGGCATCTGATAATATCCACCAATACCAATTGCATTATCGTTGGTGTTATTAAATTCAGGGTCAGAGAAGCTATTCTCTTTAGGAAGAACCGTAAACGGATTTCTTGCAATAAAGCCGATAGTCACTTTATGAAGTGGTGTCTTGCTGAGAATCGAAGCAGGTAGTGTATAGTTTAATGAAAGCTCCCTTACTTTAAATGCAGTTGCGTCTCTAACATAGTTCTCTTTAACTTCATTATAAACATCTGTCCAGTAGCTCTGACGTCCTCCTGAAATTGGAACGTTTGTATTTGCCACATAAGTCCCAGGAGCTGTTTCGATTACCGAGTTTGGAATCACAAAATCCTGTCTGTTAGATGAAACTGATTCAAGAGATCTTCCTGTAAATTCCATCAGATCAGATCCCTGTGCATAGAACACATAACCAGTTCTGTAATCGATAGTTGCCGCGAGTGTAAAACCTTTAAATTTCAAAGAAGAATTTGCACCAAGAATGTAGTCAGGTGTTGTCTTTCCAAGGCTTGAAAGTTCAGCGTTGGTCTTTGGAATTCCTGTTATACCGTCAACAATGATTCTCCCCTGAGGATCTCTCTGATAAGTATTGGCTTTGATCTGCGGGAAAGCTTGTCCAACAACGGCATAAACACCTCTTTGTCCATTTGTTGAAAGTGCAATCTCATCAAGACCTTCCTTAATCGATTTAACGGTTGTTTCAGGATTACTGAAGTTGATACTGAGATCCCAGCTGAAGTCTCTTGCCTGTAGCACTGTACCTCCTAAGGTCAGTTCAAGACCTTTACTCTGCAATTCTCCGATATTGGTAAGGAATGATTCTGCACCTGAAGCAATAGAAGGAGTTGTGCTTGTTATCAGGTCGGTTGTTTTTGTTACGAAATACGAAGCATCAAGAAAGATTCTTGATTTCAGGAAACCCAGGTTTACACCAACTTCAGTTGTATTGAGTTTTTCCTTCTTGATGTTCGCGTCAACTGTTGTTGTGCTAAGAATAAAACCACTGGTAGCCCCATAAGGGAAAGATCCATGTTTGCTATAGGTTTCGTTAATCTTATATGCATCAAGATCATTATAAACTGTCGAATTACTGATAGTAGCTTTTGCAAATGATAAGATGTCGTTATTCTTAAGAGCTTCGATAGCATCGGTAGCTACAAAAGATAATCCGACTGCAGGGTAGAAATAGCTGTTGTTGTCTTGTGCGAGAGTCGATGTCCAGTCATTCCTTCCTGAGAAGTTGAGGAAGAGATAATTCTTATACCCGAGGGTGAAGTCACCAAAGAAACCGTAGTTCCTGTTCTGGTTGGCATCGGCTGTAACAACAGGTGTTCCTGAACCGTTTGAAATATCATAGAAACCTGGAATACTTAAATTATTAGCCCTTATCTCGCTATATCTGTATTTATGGCTGAACGTGGTAGCACCAACGATAGTCTTTAAAGTAAAATCGCTGAATTTGAAGTTAGCTGTTGCAAGCAAGTCGCCAGTATATTCTTCCTGCTGGAATTCTTCATCTTCAACAAATGAAGTGACGTTGGTTCCTGAAGGTTTCAGGAAAGAGTCATATTCCAGAGCAGCACGCCAGTTTTTACCGTCGCCCCACACATTGTTAACACCAACACGTCCGGTTATATTTAACCATGTAAGCACATCCCATGATGCCTGAACATTTGAGTTGATCCTTTTGGTGTCATCAAGCTCACGTGCATTATCAACAAGATAATAAGGATTTTCATAATAGCCGTTATAGTAACCGTTAGGAGTCGAATATTTGTCAGTTCTCCAGTTTTTGTAGTTTTTCAACGGAATATTGGCAGATGTATTTAAAAGGAACCAGTACAGAGGTCTGTCCTGTGCTCCGAGTTCTTCTCCGGTTTTGTCTGTCTCATCTGAGAAGAAACTTGAATTTACTGATAATTCAACATTGCCTAATTTCTTACTTGCATTAACTCTGAAAGTATTTCTTTTATAATCATCGTTCGGAACAATACCGGTGGTATTCTGTTGTCCTGCAGAAATATAGAATTTACTGGTCTCGTTGCTTCCGCTTACATAGAATGTATTGTTGAAAGTATTTCCGGTATTGAAAAAGTCGAGAAGGTTATTCTTTACAGGAGCATAGGGTACCTCCTGATATGATCCATCTGCCCATGTTGGCCCAATCTGACGCATGGTTCCGTCAAAACGTGGTCCCCAGTTTGTATTTTCAATTGCATCATAAGCTCCTTCCCAGCCTGTACCGTACTGGCTCTGGAATTTTGGCATGTATGCTACTTTTTCAGCAGTGTACGATGAAGTCAAACCGACAGTAAATCTCTGACCTGCCTGGCCTTTTTTCGTTGAAACAAGAATAGCACCGTTAGCTGCTTTTGATCCATACAATGCAGCAGCTGTTGCACCTTTAAGGATGCTGACGTCAGCAATATCATTAGGGTTAAGGTCATCGAATGCAGCAATAGTTGAAATACCACCATCAATTACAACCAAGGCCTGGTTTGAATTGGTAACGGATCTGTATCCTCTTAATGTGATCTGGGTAGTAGGATTAACACCGTTATCCTGTGTGGTGATCTGAAGTCCTGCAACCTTACCGGCAAGTGAACTGGCAGCTCTTGTTGGCTGTACAGCAGAGAGTTCCTCATTACCTACCTTCTGAGTCTGATAAGTGACCTCTCTCTTCTCCCTCTTGATACCTAAGGCGGTAACAATAACTTCATTCAAATTTACAAGATCTGATTCCATAGCACAGTCTATTAATGACCGACCTGCAATCTCAATCTCTTGTGTCTTCATCCCGATGTAGGTGAAAACCAGAGTAGTAGCACTTTCGGGAACTGTCAATGAATATTTACCATTGATATCCGTTGCGGTGGCAATGGTAGTGCCTTTAACAAATACAGTTACTCCGGGTACCGGCCCCTCCCCCTCTACAGCAGAGGTAACCGTACCTGTAATGACTCTTGTCTGTGCAAATAGAGATGATGCTCCTATAAACACAAACAATACAATCAGTAGAAATAGTTTCTTCATACGATTTAGTTTTAGGTTTTAATTTAACTATCCAAAGATATAAGTTCTTTTCAAAATACCAAAATATTCTAGGTTTTGTAAATCCAGATGTAATCAGGGTCTTCTTGCGTCTTTTTTGTAGTTTTTACTGTAAATAGCATGTAAAAAAATAAGACAAAACATGAATTTAATTAATAATATTTACCGGATTTTTAGCACCCTGAAAAAATATTTTGACTTGTATCCTGCTAATTTTTAATAAAATGAAAGTAGTTCCATGAAATTTCTAACAGTTTTTTGGCTGTTAAATTCTCTGCTCTGCATCTGGTCATGTTTTGCGTTGAACATACCTTAAACAGGAATTTTGCCCCCTGTATCAGGAAGCATTAGAAATATTAATTAAATGGCTGATTTTAAAAGTCCTAAAGAAATAAGAATTTCGCTATTTCTTCAAAGTGTTATTTTTTCTTAATTCTTTAGCTGCTATGCATAATTCTTTGTAAAGATTCTCCCCTAAAGCTCTTGTCAAAGGTTCTTTCAGGAATTCATATACATAAAGTCCTTCTTCCTCTCCGGTAATACGTGCATGTGAGCAGATAGCCAACTCTTCATAGTTAACTGCCCTGAAATCAGAATAATTCTTTATACGTACAGGGAAAAGATGACATGACAATGGTTTTCTGAATGTAACTTTACCATCGAACCAGGCCTGCTCAATCCCGCACATCAACATGTTACCCTTATATACAGTATATGCACATTCTTCATTACCTATAAGGGTTGTCACACTTTCATTTTCAAAATCTTTTACACTTGTCCCTTTCTCCTCTATTGATGCAATACCTTCAGGACGGAGATAAGGTTTTACATCATCCCATATATTATCCAGGATTTCTACTTCACCGGCACTCAGGGGAGCCCCGGCATCCCCATACCGGCAACAGTTACCAAGACATTTAGGAAGATCACATCTGAATTTTTTTTCAAGTATGTCAAAGCTGAATATGGTATTGTCAATCCGGAGCATAATAAGAACTTTTTAAATCTCTTCAGCGTTTACCCAGGTTGTAAATATCTCTTTTATAACACAAACTCACCCTTTTGCTTCCCTTCTCTACCTGGTGAAAAAAGAGTATATGCTGATATTTAATGCATTACCCCCCCTTCTTCAGTGGGAGAAGGGGTTGGGGATGAGGTTTCTTATAAAGGTACTAAACAAGTACTTTACCAGTCATATCCTTTGGTATCTCTACGCCCATTATTGACAATAAGGTTGGCGCTACATCAGCAAGGATACCGTCATTTATCTTTTTATAATCATCACTTACCAGGATGCAAGGTACCGGATTAAGAGAATGAGCAGTGTTTGGTGTTCCATCCTCGTTGATTGCTTTATCGGCATTTCCGTGATCGGCAATTATCATTACATCGTATCCTGCATTATGTGCTGCTTTAATGACGGCACCTGCACATTCATCAACAGTTGCGATAGCTTTCTTAATAGCCTCATATACACCGGTATGACCTACCATGTCGCCATTTGCAAAATTAAGACAGATAAAGTCAAACTTCTTGGTTTCTATTTCCTTAATAACAGCATCTTTCACACCATAAGCGCTCATCTCAGGTTGAAGATCATAAGTAGCTACCTTTGGTGAAGGGATCATTATTCTCTCTTCGTTTTTAAATTTCTCTTCTCTTCCTCCGGAGAAGAAGAATGTGACATGTGCATATTTCTCAGTCTCTGCAATTCTGAGCTGATGCTTTCCGGCTTCAGCAAGTACCTCTCCTATTGTGTTATCTGCATTCTCTTTTGGATAAATTATATGAAGACCGTTAAAAGTGGCGTCATAAGGAGTCATTGTGCAATAATACAAAGGTATCGTATGCATCCCGTTTTCAGGAAGCTCTTTTTGGGTAAGAGCAATGGTTAGTTCTTTTGCCCTGTCGTTTCTGAAGTTAATATAGATAATGACATCACCCTCTTTTATTGTCCCTGCCGGATTACCTTCTTTATCAGTCACAACTATCGGTTTCATGAATTCATCAGTTACACCCTTATCATATGATTCCTTCATAGCTTTTACGATATCGACAGTGGGAGTACCTTTCCCGTTTACCAGAAGGTCGTAGGCTTCCCTGATCCTTTCCCATCTCTTGTCGCGGTCCATTGCATAATATCTTCCTATAAATGATGCAACCTTCCCGTTTGACTTTTTAAGATGATCCAGAAGATTCTGCATATAACCTACTCCGCTCCGGGGGTCAGTGTCGCGACCGTCGCCAAAACCATGAATGAAAACGTTTTTCAATCCATAGTCCTTTGTCATATCACAAAGTGAATAGAGATGCTTGTCAAGGGAATGAACTCCTCCATCTGATAACAATCCCAGAAAATGAACCTGTTTATTATTATCTCGTGCATAAGAGAAGGCATCCACCAGCACTTTGTTCTTTTTTATCTCTCCCGATTTGCACTCCTTGTTTATCTTTACCAGGTCCTGGTAAATAACTCTTCCGGCACCTATATTCAGATGGCCAACTTCTGAGTTACCCATCTGTCCGTCAGGCAAACCGACATCCTCACCTGAAGCGTGTAACTGTGAATTAGGATAGTTTTTCTTATAATAAGTAAGGTTTGGTGTAGGGACCTGGCTTATAACATCTGATTTTGAACCGTCGCCAATTCCCCAACCATCGAGGATCATTAATAAAGTTTTCCTGTTCTTCATAATATTGTAGATCTTAATAAATATACTAACAAAAACAAAGTACTCTTGTTCAGAGTACCTTGTTCGGCCGCAAATTTAGTTAAAATTCGGGAATCAATATTATGAGTATTCTTTAA
>DAOQAX010000008.1:0-26597 GCA_035354395.1 Bacteroidales bacterium
TTGATATTTTTGACTTTATGGGAACAAAAGTCCTTTCGTCGGAATTTTCGGGGGAGAGCAGCATAAAAATACCTGTTTCAGAGTTAAAGAGTGGTTATTATTTAATCCGTATTCAGGAATCGGGAAAACTTATTACACATAAGCTGATAATAAAACAATAGTTTTTCAGCTGCCGGTACTGCCATCATTACGGCCGGAGGAGTCCTGTTCATAACAGGTCACCTTAATTAATGGCCCTGTTTCACTTTTACGGAGTGACATACTTTTCCTATATTTGCATTCATTTTTATTTCACTCTATGGTTTCTGTTCAGGATATCTCAGTTACGTTTGGCAGTTTTGATTTATTGACAAATATTTCCTTTCTGATCAATGATCAGGATCGAATTGGTCTGGCAGGTAAAAACGGTGCCGGGAAATCTACTCTTTTAAAAATCATTTCAGGGCTTCAGAGTCCAACATCCGGAATTATTGACAAATCAAAAGATGTCACAATAGGGTATCTTCCGCAGCAGATGAATGTTGATGATACTACAACTGTGCTTCAGGAGACAATAACTGCTTTCTCAGAGATAATCTCTCTTTCAGAAGAGATAGAACATTGCAGTACGGAAATAGCCAGAAGAAATGATTATGAATCAGCCGAATATCTGAAGCTGTGCGACTATCTTACTATCGCAGAAGAAAGGTACAGGATTCTGGGAGGAGCCAACTATATGGGCGAAGCTGAGCAGACTCTAATCGGACTGGGATTTGAGCGTAAAGACTTCGACAGACCAACCAGTGAGTTAAGCGGCGGATGGCGGATGCGAATTGAACTTGCAAAGATACTTCTTAGAAAACCATCTCTGTTCCTTCTTGATGAACCAACGAACCACCTTGATATTGAGTCAATTCAATGGCTTGAATCGTTTCTTTCAGGATATTCCGGGGCAGTCGTTCTTGTTTCTCACGACAGGGCATTCCTCGATAATATAACCAGGAGAACGATAGAGATTTCTCTTGGCAAAATATATGATTATAAAGCCTCATGGTCAAAATATCTTGAGCTCAGGGAAGAAAGAAGAGAACAACAGATTGCTGCATTCCGTAATCAGCAGAAGATGATTGAAGATACGGAAAAGTTTATTGAACGGTTCAGGTATAAAGCAACTAAAGCTATTCAGGTTCAGTCGAAGATAAAACAGCTCGACAAGGTCGAACGTCTTGAAGTTGACGAAGAAGACAAGAGTGCTGTCAGTTTAAGGTTCCCTCCTGCCCCGCGCTCAGGCACGGTGGTTGTTGAAGCAACAGATCTTTCAAAAAGCTTTGGATCAGTAAATGTCCTGAACAGGATAAACTTCAAGATCTCAAGAGGAGAAAAAGTTGCCTTTGTAGGACGTAACGGAGAAGGGAAAACCACCTTTTCAAAAGTCATAATCGGGGAACATGATTATACCGGTGAACTGAAGATCGGACATAATGTTAAAATAGGATACTTTGCCCAGAATCAGGATAAGCTGCTCGATGAAGAAAGAACTGTCCTTCAGACCATTGATGATATTGCAAAAGGGGATATCAGGACAAAGATCCGTGATATGCTTGGGGCTTTTCTTTTCAGGGGTGATGATGTTGAGAAAAAGGTAAAGGTGCTGTCGGGAGGAGAAAGGGCAAGACTTGCCCTTGTCAAACTTCTGCTGGAGCCGGCAAATCTTTTAGTACTTGATGAACCCACCAATCATCTTGATATGCGTACCAAAGATATTCTGAAACAGGCTCTGATAAAGTACGATGGCACATTAATTGTTGTTTCTCATGACAGAGATTTTCTTGACGGAATTGTGAGCAAGGTATTCGAATTCAGAAATAACAAGATTAAAGAACATCTCGGTGGAATATATGACTTTCTCAAAAAGAAAAAACTTGAGAATCTGAAAGATATTGAGAAGAAGGAAAAAGTAAAGGCCGATATCTCACAGGTTAGTGTCTCGTCAAATAAACAGAGATATCTTGAAAAAAAGGAGTACGAACGCAACCTGAGAAAGTTAAAGAAAAGGCTTGAAGAATCGGAAACTGAGATTGAGAAGATAGAGGCGGAAATAAAAGCTGTTGACAAAGCATTCATGGAACCAGGCAGTTATTCTGCTGATGACGAAAAGGGATATGAGAGATACCAGGATCTGAAGCAACAATTGAATGAAGAAATGAATAAATGGACCCAATACAGTTCTGAACTGGAAGAGTTTACAAAGAATAATATTTAAGTAATGGAACCAAATCTGCTTGAAAAAAAATACAGGATACACGTTCATGAAACCGGACCTGACGGAAAGCTCAACCTTTATTCTCTTTTTGATTATATGCAGGATATAGCTTCAGACCAGGCTGAAAAACTTGGTTTCGGAAGGAATGACCTCTTACAAAACAACCATTTCTGGGTATTATCGAGGATATATGCTGTTATCACGGAATTACCGCCATGGGAAGACTCCATAGTTTTTAAAACATGGCCCTATGGAACAGATACCGTTTTCGCCCTCAGGAACTATGAAGCAGATTATCCTGATGGCAGGCATGTGGTATCTGCTTCATCTTCATGGCTCATACTGGATAGTGTCACAAAAAAGATTCAGAGGCCGGGGGCTGTGCTTACTAAATATAATCAATTTATTAATCCGGTTAATTCAACCGTCAGAATCGCTTCAAAACTTGAACCGGCAAAAAATGAAGGAATTCTCTCTACAAGTTTCAGGGTAAAAGTAAGCGACCTGGATATGAACCACCACACCAACAATGTAAAATATCTTAAATGGGCATGTGACACCTACACTCTTGATTTTGCTTTGAAGAATGTTCCGCTTTCAGTTGAAATAAACTATCTTGCCGAATCGCATTTTGACGAAGAGATAATAATCAGAACATCCGTTGAAAAACAGGATAAAATATTCTATAACCATTCCATCATAAGGACTAATGATGAGAAGGAGCTTTGCAGGATAAGGATTGAATGGAAAGAGACTAACATTAATTAGTTTATTAATTTTGGCATGAAGAACCGCAAAATCACCAGGAGTTTATTAATACTATTTAATATTCTGATCACCGGAGCCACCATTTCCTGTAAGACAATTAAACCGGTTGCTGACACTAAAGATTTGAGTTACTTGTACAATCCTGTAAAAACCATCATAACTCCCAGATATAGTGTTGTAAATCAAACTGATGAATCTTCAACACTCTCCATTAAATTTTTTGCTCACGATCTCTTTTTCTCTGAAGCAAATCCGAAAGGCATTCCCACTTCGGAGATGCAGATAACTGTCAGATTGTACAATATCAGTCAGGGGAAGCTCCTGGTCGATACAGCCGGTTACAACATTAATATTGTGAAAGAAGAGGGGAGACCTGAATATGTGTACAGCATACCACTTAAAGTAGAAAAAGGAGTTGATTATACAGCTGAAATAAGAATCCTTGATTTGCTTCGTCAAAAGGTAGTACAATCTTTTGTTCCATTTAACACACTGTCATATAATAACAGGTACAACTTCAAGGCGGTAGGAAATTTCCGGAAAAATGAACTTTTTTATCCGGTTGTAAGAACCGATGAATACTTTAACCTTATTTACCAAAGGACTCCTGTCGACAGTCTGTATATTTCATTTTACAAGCCATTCAGGGAGATACCTTATCCTCCGTCAATGATATTGCCCGCAAAGACTCTTGACTATGATCCCGAAAAGTTTGTTGCCCTGGCATATTCCGACACAACGCCAATTATGCTTCCAAAGGAAGGCGTTTATTTTTTCTCTGTTGGAAGGGATATCAAAGAAGGTTATACTTTCATGAATTTCGGGCCCTCTTTTCCTTCAACAACCACACCTGAAGTGATGATAGAGCCACTTGCTTATATTGCAACCCAGGATGAGCTTTCTTCCATGAGGTCTGCTGTAAAACCCAAGGTAGCCCTTGATGATTTCTGGGTAAAGTGCGGTGGAAATATTGATAAAGCAAGGGAACTCATAAGGATATACTATACCAGGGTACTGTTTTCTAATTATTATTTCACATCCTTCACTGAAGGATGGAGAACTGAACGCGGAATGATTTACATAATATACGGACCTCCTGATAAAATATATAAAAACAGCGAAGGGGAAAGCTGGGGCTACAAAAAATCAGTAATCAAATCCAAATGGGGAAACAGGTACTCGGTAAGTGATGAATACATATACTTCAATTTCAAGAGAAATGAAAATATGTTCACTGACAATGATTATTATCTCAGACGTAACGAAACTATGGTGACATACTGGGATAAGGCTATCGCCAGCTGGAGAAAAGGTGTCGTTTTCCGTCTCGATAATCCGGAAGGTTTTTAGTTTTTACAATTATATTTCAGATATGCAGAAAGAATCAGATTGCATTTTCGGGTTAAGGCCCGTTATTGAAGCCATTAAAGCGGGGAAACAGATAGACAGATTGTTGATAAAGCAGGGGCTTCAGGGTGCTCTGTATCGCGAGCTCATGACTGAAGTGAGAAACCATAATATTGTTTACCAGATAGTCCCCCTTGAAAGGATTGAACTGGTGACAAGAAAAAACCATCAGGGTGTGTTAGCATGGCTGTCAGTTATTGAATACCAACGGATTGAAAATCTTCTTCCCATGATATATGAAAAAGGGGAAGATCCGCTCATAATAGCTCTTGACGGGGTTTCAGATGTAAGAAATTTTGGTGCCATAGTGCGTACTGCAGAGTGTCTGGGAGCGCACGGAATAATAATACCCGAAAAAGGATCAGCCAGAATAACCGCTGATGCAGTCAAGACTTCCGCCGGTGCATTGAATTCATTTCCTGTTTGCAGGGAAAAAAGCATCGTCAGATCAATTGAATATCTGAAAGAATCTGGACTCAGGGTATTATGTGCCGGCGAAAAATCAGACAGATCTGCCTCATCTGTAAAGCTGACAGGTCCATCTGTATTAATACTCGGCTCAGAAGACAAAGGTATCAGCCGTGAGCTTACAGCCCTTGCCGATCATATAGTAAAAATACCGATGACCGGGACAATCGCTTCTTTGAATGTCTCGGTAGCAGCCGGTATTCTTCTTTATGAAATATTAAGACAGAGATCTGCCTGAATTACTCAATAATGCTTCTTATACGTTGATCGAGCTTTTCCTGGTCAGCAGTAAAAGAAGCAAGACCAGCGAGCGTGAGTAATGTATCGGGTGCAATTTTGTCTTCCTTGATTTTCTGTGCCCATCTTGAGTATACTGGAATTTTCCCGTCAGCAGCGATTTGCTTTTTCTCCTCTTTTGTAAGTACCGGGAACATATCCTCACAACCTTCTTCGTGAGCTATATGAATAAGTTCTGTGCCCGTGGAAGGTACTTTTGCAGCCAATCTTTCAGAGAGACTAAGTATTTTTTTGTCAACCTCCCAGAATTTTTCCACATGAGCATCTTTTGCAGAATCAAAAATACTTACATCATAATTTTCGTGGGTGCGTGATGTGAATTTACCGCTGAGTTCTTTTCGGCCGGCAGCAGCAACCTTTGGTGGCATTGTGAATACATCTGTTCCTGCAAGAAGCTCCAGCTGACCATGATTTCTCAGACTTGCAGCAATCAGTTTTGTCTGCCACGGATTTTCTGCTGACAAGCCTGTTACCCAATTCTGTGATGCTATTACAGCTCTTTCTCCTGCCCCTGAGCCATCTCCCAGATTATTATCAGCCATAAAAGCTCCTACCCTTCCCAAAAATACATTAAGATAATCAGGTCTGGCCACACGGGTAACAAGAACATTCTCGCGCGCACTGAACTCAAGGGTAAAGTTAATTTTGACCCCTGATTCCTTCAGAAGCCTTGCTCCAATTAATCCTTCAGCAGTATATGGTACTTTAATAATGAATTGTGCAGGACATATTTCATGATATCTCTTCCCATAACTCAGAATGGCATTTATATCATGTGCAGTATCGGTATGTAATTCAACACTGACAAATCCTCCGAACCTTGAGGCGAGTCTCAGCCCATGAAGAGCATTTAATATGAAAGCTATCTCCTTAACCCTGTCTTCCTGAGGGAGATCTCTTACAATGCTTTTTGCTTCGGATATCTCAACATCATAAATGCCTTTCTGAATTTCATTGTTAAGCAGTGTATTGTTTGTTGTTAATGCACTCATCTCAGAGGTCCAGTTGGCTTCAGCTTCTTCCATATCTCCGGTGTCAAGCCATAGTTCTGTTCCGGTATTTCGCAATGATTCCCAAAAAGGATCACTCTTGCCGATAAAATGTTTTTCATTCAGATTCTTCCAAACAAAATCACTAATTCGAGTATTCAGATCAGCCATAGTTCTATAATTTTATTGCATTTACTAATTCATTTTCATCGTTGACAAATGGAGAATATCTTCCCCTGTAGGTTGCTGAAATACCTTAAGATCGAACTCATGAAGTATGGCGAGCAGATGCTCAAATATTTCAGACTGTGTATTTTCGTAATATTGCGACTTGGTGTTTTTAGTAAACGCATAGACCTGCAGCGGCAATCCATTCCCATCAGGTGCCCTATGCCTCACAATCACAGATTGTTTTGCATCAATCATTGGATGCCGGCTCAGATAATTTTCAGCATAAAACCTGAAAAGTCCAAGGTTGGTTATCTGTGTCTGGTTAAATAATGAGGAGCCTGCTTCATCAGCTTTATTCCCCGGTTTAACAACATTATTTTCAAACGATTTAATATATTCATCCAAAAGAGGGACTCCTGAGAACTTTTTTTTCATCTCCTTATCAAGAAATTTTATGCTCTTCATATCGATGAATATAGCTCTCTGGATCTGTCGTATACCAGCCTGTTGCATTCCTTCCCAGTTCTGGAATGATTCATTTACAAGCGAATATGTAGGAACAGTGATTATTGTCATATCAAAATTCTGAACCTTGACGGTGTTCAGCGTAATATCAAGTACAGTCCCGTCAATATCACGTCCTGGTATCGTGATCCAGTCACCAATTTTCAACATCTTGTTTACTGACAACTGAACACTGGCCACTAACCCGAGAAGAGTGTCTTTAAAGACAAGCATAATGACAGCGGCCATAGCTCCAAGGCCCGCCACAACTTTACTTATATCTTTTCCAAAGACAACTGATACTATAACAAGGCAAGTCACAAATACCACAAAAATCTTGAGCAGTTGCACATATCCTTTAATATGCCTGTGCTGAGAGATAGGAAGGGTGTTGTATATTTTGTGCCATGCTTCAATAAATGAGTTAACAACTACCATTGTTGCCAATACCATATAGATATAGGTCATCTTCCTGACTGCAACAAGCCATAACGGATAATCTTTAAGAGCCCAACCGGCCATAAACCATATCACCAGCGCCGGAGCAAAATGAGATAAACGTGAAAAAACCTTCTGTTCAAGAAAGATATCATCCCACTGAGAAGTTGTTCTTCTCACAATCATGGTTACTATCTGCAGGATAATGTTTTTAGCAATAAAATTTGACAGCCAGCTCAGAAAAATCACAATAAGAACCAGTCCGACCGTACTTAATAATAAAGACAAACTGCTGCTTAATCCAATCTGAATAAATAACTCTTTAAGCCAAATCGAAGGATCACTCATTGAAGGCATATCAACCATTTTCTTAATTTGCCGTAAAAGTATACAAATTATCAATTCCTGTTATTGAATATTTTTAGCTTTGCATTAATCATTTTAAAATATTTTGTTATGAAATGGATCATATCATTCATCCTGTTAAGTTTATCAGTAACATCACCGGCACAGGGTAACTTTGAAAAATATTTCACCAATAAAGTCTTAAGATTTGATTTCATGCTGGCAGGAAACAGTCAGAAAACAGTTGTATATCCTGTCGGGATGAAAGAAGAACCATTTTGGGGAGGATCGATCACCAATATGATTGATCATTTTAATTACGGGAACTTCAGGTATGAGGTTTACGATGTGGCAGAAAATGTTCTTATTTATTCAAAGGGATTCTGCACCTTATACCAGGAATGGCAGACAACAGATGAGGCAAAGGTTATGGAGAGATGTTTCTATGAGGTAGCTACAATGCCTTTTCCAAAAAACAAGATCAGATTTGTCCTGAATATCAGAGAACGCAACGGCTCTTTTTCAAAACTCTATGAAACCACAATTGATCCTGCCGATTACTTCATCAGAAAAGAAAACACAATGAATGCTGGAGTTACAAAAATTTATTACTCAGGCGACTCTCATAACTGTGTCGATCTGGTATTTATTGCAGAAGGGTACAAAGCTGATGAAATGGGCAAGTTCAGGGAAGATGTTAAAGACATGGCAGACTATCTTTTTTCTGAAGCTCCCTTCAATGATTACAGGAAAAAATTTAATATATGGGCAGTTGAATCTGTATCACAGGATTCCGGGACAGACATCCCCGGAGAAAATATTTATGCCAACACTGTTCTTAACTCCAGCTTTTATACGTTTAACACCGATCGTTACCTGACAACCCAGGATATTAAGAGTGTAAACGACTATGCCGCATTGGTTCCCCACGACGCCATAATAGTTCTCATCAACAGTACTAAGTACGGAGGCGGCGGAGTATATAACTATTACTGCGGAACAACAACAGGACACAAACTATCCAAAAAGGTCTTCATCCATGAATTTGGACATTCATTTGCCGGTCTGGCCGATGAATATTATTCCTCTTCTGTGGCTTATGATGAGTTCTATCCTCTGGATGTGGAACCGTGGGAACCAAATATTACCACTATGGTCAATTTTGATTCAAAATGGAAAAAAATGGTTGGCAAAAATATTCCGGTTCCCACACCCGCTGAAGAAAAATACAATAAGACAACCGGTGTATTTGAAGGAGGCGGTTATTCGGCAAAAGGCATTTATCGCCCGGAGATTGAATGCCGCATGAAAAGCAATACATCAAAAGGTTTTTGTTCAGTGTGCCGGGAATCGATCAAAGAGATGATTGAATTCTATACCAGATAATTAAATTCTCATTTATAGTAAGAAAGAAACAAGTCAGAGATCTTATAGGAAGTTGAATACCAACTCTGTATCTCTCTGTGTATGCTTTGTTCCTTTCTGTGTAATAATAAGAACTATCACAGAGGGACACAGAGGAGACACAGAGTTATACAGAGAAGACACAGAGTTACAGAGAAGGAACTGAGTTACACAGAGAAGTCTATAACTTCTTTTTCCGGTCAATAATATAGAATAATACAAGGCTGAACCCGCCGAAGAAGAAAATCATTGACAAATAACAAATACCTTCATCCATGCTTGAGAGTGAGCTGAGAATAGCTCCGGCAATAATACCAACTGCAACACCCATAAAAAGCATTCCGATCTTAAGAGCAAATCTGCTCCAGCCAAAAGTAAACCTGGGTCCCTCTTTTCCTGTGTTGAAGAGGCTTGCATCTGCCCCTTTTTCAATAAGCGCCATTCTTTCCTTGTTGCGGGTAGTGTAATGTACATACACAATCCCAAATACCATCGCGAAGAATGCAATAAAACCAATTAATGTTGTTCCCATGATTTCTATTTTTAAATGATTACTTTTCTCCTTTAGACATAGTAATCACCTGAAGGGTTACAAAAAGCATGGAAATATTTCCCGGTTCGTCAATAAACCTTTTACTTATCAGACCGTACATAGTATCAGGCTTTCAGAAAATCTCCAGGAACATTGGCAAGACGGGAAATATCCTGAATCCTCTCTTTTATATTGAACCCGGAGATACAGTTCACATTGCAAACCTCACACTTCTGGCATGAATTATCTGTCAGACCGGCCTCCAGAAGTGTTTGTTGTGCATGTACCAGATCTTTATATCCGTATGCATACATATAACTTCTCATTATTGCAGGGATACTGAGGTTGTGGGGACATTGCGGTATACATTTTTTGCATTGCTGGCAATAAAGCCCAGGTTCTGAATCCATTGAAGCCAGTTTAAGATCATTAATCTCTTTATCTGACATCTTCAGGTTTTTTATCATTGCCAGGTTTTTATTCAATTCATCTGATGATGACATCCCCGATACAATCGAAGAGATATTTTCATTCTGCAGTACCCACTTAAGTGCGGCATCAGTGTTAACAGGTTTTGTTCTCTCCTTATCATAGAATGCACCTGCAGTTGTCTTAATGGCAACAATACCCAATCCTGCATCTGCTGCATATTTTATGGCTTTATCAAGGTTCGTTTTGTTCTTCACTTTATAATTATATGCAACCATTATAACATCATATATTTTGGCGTCGGCAGCCGCTATTATCGCTTCTTCGCACATATCATGAGTAGCGATCCCGATATATTTGGTCTTGCCTTGCCTTTTCAGGTCAAGAAGGACTTTCATCATAGGTTCGTACATTACATTCTCACGGCTACACACCTGTGGAAAAAGCAATATATCAACATAATCCATTCCAAAACGTTTAAGACTGGCTTCTGTTTTTTTTACGAATGCTTCCGGAGTGAAATCCCTGGTGAATTTGCCTTTGCGGTCATCAAATCCTATAGGAGGAACTGCCGTACCTACCACAAAAGAATCGCGGGGAAGTCCTTTCAGTCCTTCTCCAGCCAGTCTCTCATTATTTCCTTCACCATAATAGGTTGCTGAAAAGAACAGTTTAATACCTGAATAGTATCCCGATTTTATAAAGCCCGGGGTGTTTGCAGAGCCTGTACCCATACTTATCAGGGGAGTCTTTATCCCGGTTCGTCCAAGAGTCCTTGAAGGCAGCTCCGGTATTTTGTTTTGTTGCGGGCTCTGGCCTATTGATGCATTAAGTGTTCCCGGAACAAGTGCTGCTCCTGATAATCCCATTAAACTCTTCTTAATGAACTCACGACGTTGACTCTTTTTCATCTGCGTAGCTTTTAATTAAATTTACTCTTTCAGAAACAGATATTCGAATTTAGGTAAAATTTATCAAAACTATTTCAATATAAAGGTAACCAATTCATACTTTTGCTCGTCAAATATCCGTAATGGATTACAAAGGTGACATATTTTATATAGACCAGGTTCTGAATGGAAATATTAATGCATTCAGCTATATAGCCGACCGGCATAAGGACAAAGCATTCAACCTGGCATTCCGGATATGTTGCAACCGGGAAGATGCCGAAGAGATTACACAGGATTCATTTCTGAAGGCATTCCGATCATTGAAAAGTTTTAAAAGGGAATGCAGTTTTGCAACATGGCTGTACCGGATAGTGTACAATTCTGCAATTTCTCATATAAGAATAAAAAAGGTAAAGATTCTTTCCCTTGAAGATTTCCCGGTTGAGGCCAATGATTTTACCGGGATCAGCTCAAATGAGGAGGAAGCAGATAAAGAATACCTGAATTCTTTGGTTAATTTTGCACTTCAGAAGATTAGTGAAGAAGAACGCGGACTGATAAGTCTCTTCCATTATGAAGAGATGAGTATAGATGAAATATCTGAAGTGACCGGTATCAGCAAATCGAACATTAAAGTAAAGTTATTCAGGGCGAGACGCAAGATGACAGAAATAATTCAAAAAGCCGAAAGAAAAAAAGAAATAATTTATGACTGATCCTGAAAAATATAATGAAGATTTTCTGAAGAAGTATCTTAATCATGAAATGATTGAGAAGGCTCCTGAAGGTTTTACTTCAAAAATAATGACACAAATCAGTGTAGAGCCATTGCCTTTAAAGGAGAAGAGATTGTTGCGGAACAGGTACATCGTTCCAATTGTCTCAGCATCTGTCACAATTGGCCTGATAATCATTACTTTTCTGATCCCGGATAAAGAAAGCCCGTTAAGTCTTTTTATTACACAACTCAGGGATAACATAAAGTTTTCTCTTCCGAAAATTGATCTCTCTCAGATACTCAACATCACTTTTCCGGCTTGGTTACCATATATATTTATTGGAATACTGCTTCTGTCTGTTTTAGACATAGCCCTTTCAAGGTTCTTTAACAAGGAGGAGCAACAACCTTAAAGTATTTCTACTTTCGATTTTAATCCCTTTGAATTAAGAAGCCTGCTCATTGCTGTGAGCACTTCAGCCATACCCAGTTTCACTTCACAGCTGCCCTTAAAATGAACGATAAGAGCGCATTGTTCAGCCTGAACAGAGTCGTGACCACACACTTCAACCAGTGATTTAATAACATGATCGAAAGTATTAATGTCATCATTGTAGAGCACAAGAATACTTGGCTGGCTTCCGCCTTTCAGTTTATCGTCTTTATGTAATGCTTTCTCTGTCATTTCAGATTATCAAATAGTTGTCGTGCAGTTTCGACAGGAATCTCTTTTTTACCCAACCGTGCAACGACCTGTGCTTTGCTAAATCCATTTCTTACCAACAGGTCGGCATATTCTGCAGCGCTGTCAAAAGTAATAAAATTCCCGATCAAATATGCAATATTTCCTCCATCAAGTACTTGTATATCGAATCCGCGGTTGCCGGCAACCTTTTTTATCTCTTCAATTGCATCTTTCTTGAGAGGTTTTGGTGACCTCACCACTTCTACCCTGAATGAAAGAGTTGGCAAGAGGGTGTCCGCTTCATTGGCCGCTGTTTCAGACACCTCTTTTTTTGTTGTATCCGGTATCTTTTTATCTGTTGCTGCGGCTGTTTTTTTTGTTGTTGCCTTCTGCTCTGCCATTGCAAATGGTTTTGATCCCCACTCTTTTTCCAGGGCTGCAGCTCTGTCAGCCGAGATACTCTTTTTATCTGACAAGGCAATTACAAAAGCATCTTTAAAACCTTTTAACTTTACTTCAGTAAGAGCCCTGTGTGCGTCGGATGATCTTCTGAACATCCCGGCATAATATACATACTTGTCAGTTTCAGGCACCTTAAATCCATATACCGGTGTGATCCCCTTAAAAAATGCAGGAGTCACCGGATTGCGGAAAACAGCAATCTGTATCCTGTAGATAAGTCCTTCAGGAACATCTGCATCAATCGGAACTTTAGTATCCGAGTCTGTAACCGGTGTTGCAAGCACATCGAAATATGAGAATACAGGTACAGGTTTGGATGAAGTATCTTCAGAACTGCTTATTATTGTGTCTGATTGATTCTGACTCCTGTTTACAGGTTTATTGACTGTTGCCGGAGCCGGGTTAACAGCTCCTCCATTATTCGTTTTCTTTAAAGTATCTTTTGATGTGATAATCTCTTTTGCTTTTGATGAATCAGCAGTAATCTTTTTGTCTTCAGATTGAGTCATCTCTTTCGAACGATTGCCATTCAGCTGAGGGTTCATCGCAGCCTGGGCTTCGTTGAATTTCTGATCAGCCGATTTCTGAAAAGAAGCGGCAAGCATTTCATTTTCTGATATTTTCCCCTTAAGAGCAGCTTTCTCATTATTTGAAAGTTTATCCAACTCTCCTTTTTGCTTTTCAATCTGCTTATTTACAGAATCAGCCTTAAACTGGTACTTCAAAGCCACATCGAGAATTGCATCATAATCATTGGGCAACACTGTCTTAACAGGAACAGGCTTTTCAACTACCACAGGGGCTGTTGAGACTTTTTCAGCTGAAACCTTTTCAGCCTCATCATTTTTATTTTCAGATACTTCACCGGCATCAGTCTCACTTTCTTCAAGTTTTCCTTTTTTTGCATTGCACTCTTGTATCAGTCCAGGTACACCGAATTCCCTGGCTGATTTCTTACCAACCTCGCTGGTATATTGATTATAAGATTTCACAGCATCCTCAAACATCCCTGTCATTTGCTGAGCCTGCCCCAGATAGAAAAACGCATCTGAAGGTAATGACTTCACAGCCGATGCACCTTTTATAGCTTCATTAAGAAGAGTAACTGCTTTTCCGGGATCCTTTTTCAGCTTTACAAGACATACTCCGGAATAATATCTGTATAGCGGGTCCCTTGAGTATTTGAGAAGAAGTTCACTGAATTCACTGTATGCCTGTCCATAATCTCCTTTCGAGAATGCCTCCATTGAAGATTGACGTGTTGGTTTGTTTTGATCATTCTGAGAAAAAAGACAATTATGAGATGAACTTATAATTATTACAAGCAAAAACAAAATTATGTGTTCCTTATATTTCATGGTTGTTTTTAAATACACTTTTTTAATTAACTGTTTTACAATATATTAAACATATCATTTACTGATTCATCAAATGTTGTATGTTAATAACAAAAACACTATTCATTTGCAGAAAACGATTCAAACTTCGTAAATTTACCATTAATAACAAAATAAATATCACATGACCCAGCTAAAAGAGGGAATGAAAGCACCATGGTTTGAAGGTATCGATCAGAATGGTAAAGAAATAAAACTGACTGATTTTGCCGGCAAAAAAATTGTCCTTTATTTCTACCCCAAGGATAATACACCCGGATGCACTGCTGAGGCATGTAACCTCCGTGATAATTATGAAGCACTTTTAAAAAAAGGCTTTGCAGTAATTGGAGTAAGTCCTGATAGTGAAAAATCACATCATGGGTTCGCAGAAAAGCACAAACTTCCTTTCCCGATTATTTCAGATACTTCAAAAAAAATTTTAAATGACTATGGAGTTTGGGGTGAAAAGAAGTTGTACGGCAAGAGTTACTTTGGTGTTATAAGAACGACATTTATCATTGATGAAAAGGGATCTGTTGAAGAGATCATTACTAAGGTCAACACTGCTAACCATGCGGAACAGATATTTAAAGCAGTGTGAGGGACGAAGTTCTTATAAAAAGAGGTATTGAATCGTTAACTCCCTTTAGAAATAAGTGTTATTCGTAGTGAAAGAAAAAGGGAGAGATGTGAGTACACTAAATAAATGTAAATATGATGAAAAAGAAGACGGATGAGATTGAGGGCGATAACAAGAGTATTGAGGAATCAGAAAAAACAATCAATAAAACCAGAAATATGAGCTTGGAAAGAAAAGAAATAGACAAAGAAAAACTTAAAGCCCTGGAGGTTACTTTGGGCAAGATTGAAAAAGATTTTGGAAAGGGAACCATAATGAAACTGGGCGATCATGCCGTTGGAGACATTCAGGTTATTTCCACTGGTTCACTTGGACTTGATGCGGCTCTCGGGGTCGGGGGGTTGCCTCGCGGAAGAGTAATAGAAATCTACGGACCAGAAGCCTCAGGAAAAACAACGCTGGCTATTCATGCCATTGCCGAAGCTCAGAAAAACGGAGGTATAGCTGCAATAATTGATGCAGAACAT
Source organism: Bacteroidales bacterium (assembly GCA_035354395.1). Classification (GTDB taxonomy): domain Bacteria; phylum Bacteroidota; class Bacteroidia; order Bacteroidales; family VadinHA17; genus LD21. The sequence continues at coordinate 15,239 of DAOQAX010000008.1, forward strand.
GCCTTCGACCGTTCTTATGCTGAAAAACTTGGAGTTGATGTCGAAAATCTTCTTATCTCCCAGCCTGACAACGGAGAACAGGCTCTGGAGATTGCCGATAATCTGATAAGGTCCGGAGCACTTGATATTGTTGTAATTGACTCTGTGGCTGCACTTACACCAAAAGCTGAGATTGAAGGTGAAATGGGCGACTCAAAAATGGGTTTGCAGGCAAGATTAATGTCGCAGGCATTAAGAAAACTTACAGCCAACATCAATAAGACAAACACATCATGTGTCTTCATAAATCAGCTCAGGGATAAGATTGGTGTCATTTTCGGGAATCCTGAAACGACCACCGGAGGTAATGCATTAAAATTTTATGCTTCAGTCAGGCTGGATATTCGCAGGACAAGCCAGCTTAAGGAAGGTGAAGATATCATCGGAAGCCGCACAAGGGTTAAGGTAGTCAAAAACAAGCTTGCTCCGCCCTTTAAGAAAGCTGATTTCGACATACTTTATGGAGAAGGAATATCACAGCTGGGAGAGATTGTTGACCTTGGCGTCGATTTAAATATCATCAAGAAAAGCGGTTCATGGTTCAGCTATGGAGACACCAAACTGGCACAGGGGCGTGATGCTGTCAAGCTGCTGCTAAAGGACAATCCGGAATTATACGATGAGCTGAAAGGTAAAGTATCAGAAGCACTCAGGAAATAAATAATATGACTGTCATGAAAAAATGTCTTTTCCCGTTAATTCTTATTGCAATTCTTTCTGCCACATCATGTAATAAAAATCCCCGTGTAGCAAAAGAAGTTCCTCAGCAATTCAACAACCAGCTTACATCTGAAGAAAAAGCAGGTGGAGTAATGACTCCCGAAATAATGTGGAAGTTCGGAAGGCTGGGATCCTTCACTCTTTCACCTGATGGATTGTCTGTATTATATACTGTGACTGACATAGACCTTCAAAGTGAAGCGAAGAGAACAAATATTTTCAAATTATCGGTACAGGGAGGTGAACCCGTCCAGCTCACCAGCGATGGAGGTAGTTCTCCTCAATGGCTCAAAGACGGGAAAACTATTGCTTATACAAATAAAGGTAATCTTTTTACCATGAATGCTGATGGTTCAAACCAGAAAGCAATAACAGGCATAAGCGATTTTGAGATATTCAGTATCTCTCCCTCAGGCGATAAAATATATTTCACAAAGCGGGTCAAACTTGATCAGACTGCCAATGAGAAGCACAATCTTCCAAAAGCAAATGTGAGGATCATTAACGACCTTATGTACCGCCACTGGAACTACTGGGGAGATTATTCCTACAGTCATATTTTTGTTGCTTCATTTAACGGAAATGAAATCTCCGGAGAAAAAGACATCATGGAAGGACAGAGGTTTGAGTCACCTACGGCCCCTTACTTCGACGAGGGCGAAATTGCATGGAGCCCCGACGGGAACTCAATAGCCTATACAACCAAAAGGCTTAATGGCAAGGCAGACGCTGTAAGTACAAATTCAGATATTTACCTGTACGACACAGAAACAGGTAAAGAAATTAATATCACTGAAGGGAACAAGGGATATGACAGATACCCGGTTTTTTCACCTGATGGCTCAAAGATAGCATATCAGAGCATGGAAAGAGATGGTTATGAATCTGATCTTGACAGGTTGTTTGTATATGATATAAAAGATGGTACAGGAACCTGGATAACCCGGTCATGGGATTTTGATGTATCGAATATTGTATGGAATGACAACGAGACATTATATTTTGCCTGTTCTCACCTGGGAACATCCCAGATATTCAGGACTGATCTTAAAGGGAAAGAGATATTTAAGGTGACTGAAGGGATTCACAATCTTGGTCCGTTCAATATTAAATCAGGAGTTCTGGTATCACAATTGACTTCAATGTCGATGGCTCCCGAGATTTCAGTCGTAAATATGACCACCGGAGCTGTAAAGCAGATAAGCTTTATCAATAAAGCTATCTATGAGTCAATAAAGATGGGGAAGGTTGAGGAGAAATATACTAAGACAAAAGACAAGAAAGATCTCCAGATGTGGGTTATTTACCCTCCTGACTTTAATCCTGCAAAAAAATATCCCGCCCTGCTTTTCTGTGAAGGAGGACCCCAGTCGGCACTCGATCAGTTCTGGTCGTACAGGTGGAACATGCAGATGATAGCTGCCAAAGGTTATATAGTGTTTGCTCCGAACCGCCGTGGAGTATCCGGTTTTGGTCTGGAATGGAAAGAACAGATCTCTGGCGACTATGGAGGGAAGAACATACAGGATTATCTTGATGCTACTGATGCCATGGCAAAAGAGCCTTACGTTGATGCACAAAAGATGGGGGCTGTTGGTGCCAGTTACGGAGGGTTTTCAATCTTTTACCTCGCCGGGGTTCACCAGAACAGATTCAAGGCATTTATAGCCCATTGCGGAGTTTTCAATTTTGTAAGTGAATACGGGTCAACTGAAGAGGTCTGGTTCCCGAACAAGGATTACGGAGGAGCTTACTGGAATGATCTGCCAAGCTACAAGTTCTCCCCGCATCTTATGGTCAACAAGTGGACAACACCTATACTTATAATTACGGGAGCTAACGATTTCAGGATACCATATACCCAAAGCCTGGAGGCATTTCAGGCTGCCCAGCTGCATGGAGTTCCCAGCAGGCTGCTTTTCTTTGAAGATGAATGCCATTGGGTCACAAAACCTCAGAACGCTGTAATCTGGCAACGTGAGTTTTTTGAATGGCTTGATACGTATCTGAAATAGAATAAACTTCACACCAAACAGTGCGAAGCGGACTTTCCAAAGACAATCCCCCGCCTTCATAAAAAGGGGGCGGGGCTTTTTATTTATAAAGCAGCTCCATCACTTTACCAATCTTCTCATCCATTGGCATATTCCCATCGATCCAGTTGATCTTTATACCTCGCCTTTCCATCCCCCGGAACCATGTCATTTGCCTTTTGGCATACTGATGGATAGCCGTTTCCAGATCGCTGAACATCTCGTCATAAGTGAGCTCACCCATTAGGTATAGAGTAATGTACTTATATTCAAGCCCGTAATATATCAGTGTCTCATGAGTAATTCCCCTGTCAACCAATCGTTTTACCTCATCTATCATACCCTCTTTGAACCGTTGTTTAAGCCTGTCGGTAATTCGTTTACGACGTATCTCCCTGTCAAACATGACTCCCACAACTATTGAACTGATTTTTGGAAATTCACTTTTTTGATTTTTTCCGTTTCGGCTGAAATGCTCAATTTCAATTGCTCTGATAACGCGTTTTTTTGTATCAAGATCTGTTGTATTATGCAGATTTTTGTAGGTCGACAATATTGCCCTGAGCTCCTCCATTGATTTTTTCTCAAGCTCAACCCTTAGTCCGCTGTCAGGAGGTACTTCAAACATTTTATAGCCCGTAATAATACTATCGGCATACATACCTGACCCTCCGCATACGACAGGAAAAACATTCCGTGATTTCAGGCTGGTATATACTTTATGGAAATCACGTTGATATTCAAAGACATTGTATTTATATCCCGGATCAGCTACATCAATCAGATGGCACGGGATCCTTACGCCATCGATCATATAATCAGCATAGTCTTTCCCAGTACCTATATCCATACCTCTGTATACCTGACGCGAATCTGCACTTATCACTTCACCAGCCAGCTTATGTGCGACCGCAACAGCCAGAGATGTTTTGCCTGAGGCAGTAGGCCCTGTAACAACCAATAGATCATAATTTGGATTTGGTTCCACTACCTTAAAGTTAATGATTACAGAAGTAAAAGCAAATTAACATAAAATTAGTTAATTTTGCCGGGCATTTAAATCTTAAAGATTTATGAATTATAATTTTTTTCTTAGTGGTATAAAAAACATTTTTCAGAGTTCTGATAAAACATGGGAAACGATAGAATCTGAAAACAGGCCTGTGAAGTTCATAGAAGTCCATTTGCTCTTTCCATTAATCATCCTGGTCGCAGTTTCAGCAACTATAGGATCGATGGTCTTTGTTAATACCGAGTTATCTCCTTTATACTCGGTTTTCACAGGGATAAAATGCTTCTGCCTGTTTTACCTTTCAATTTATTTCACCTCTTTGGTCTTCGGAGAGATAACAAAGGCCCTTGATCTGGGCAAAGATTTTAGCAAATCTTTCAAAATCATAACCTATTCCGTTGTTCCCCTTCTTTTGTGTCAGATTCTCAGCCGTCTGCTCGAATCGCTTCTTTTTGTAAATGTCCTGGCACTTTATGGTCTTTATATTTTTTGGGCCGGAGTTGAACGGTTATTAAATCCGCCGGAACATAAGAAGACTCCAATGATGATTGCAACTTTTGTAAGTTTCGTTGCAGTTTATGTAGTCTCAGATCTGGTTCTTACAAAGTTCATCAACCTTATTTTTAATACATTTTTTGATTAATATATTCATATGAAAGGTGGTACGGGGAACATAGTAATAAAGAATAAAAAGGCATCTCACGATTATGAGTTCCTCGAAAAGTTCATTGCAGGCATCAAACTGACAGGCACTGAAATAAAATCGATCAGACTGGGAAAAGCCACTCTGGTAGATTCTTATTGTTTTTTCAGTAATGGAGAACTGTTCCTCAGAGGAATGCATATTTCGGAATACTGGTGGGGAAACCTCAATAATCATGATCCCCTTCGTGAGCGTAAGCTTCTTCTGACGGCCCATGAACTAAGGAAGATAGAAAGAAAAGTAAAAGAGACCGGTCTTACAATTATTGTAATTAAAGTCTTTATCAACGACAGAGGCCTGGCAAAAGCCGAAATTGCAATTTCCAAAGGGAAAAAGGAATACGACAAACGCGAAACCCTCAAACGCAAAGATGCGACGAGGGAAATGGACCGTATGAGGAAAGTATAATCAGAAGTTTGGACTCAACAGGTAACGCGAGTAGAACTTAACAATAACGCTTACTGCCTCATCTGCTGTATCGACAATCGTAACCAGATCAAGGTCTTCAGGTTTAATATTATGTTCTTCACTCAGCATCTCATCTTTAATCCATTCCAGTAGTCCGCTCCAGTATTTCTTACCGACAAGAATTATCGGGAACTTACCTATCTTCTTTGTCTGAATAAGTGTTATTGCCTCAAAAAGTTCATCAAAAGTTCCGAATCCTCCGGGCATTACAATGAATCCCTGGGCATATTTCACAAACATCAGTTTTCTTACAAAGAAATGATCGAATGTGATCAGCTTATCGGAATCAATATAAGGATTAGCTCTCTGTTCAAAAGGCAGGTCGATATTAATGCCGACAGATTTCCCGTTTCCGCGTTTAGCACCTTTATTGGCAGCTTCCATTATCCCGGGACCTCCACCAGTAATCACTCCATATCCGTTCTGTGTCAGTTTGAAAGCGATTTCTTCAGCCAGCTCATAAAATTTCTGACCCGGTTTTGTACGTGCTGAACCAAAAATTGATACACAAGGCCCTATTCTTGAAAGCTTTTCAAAACCTTCAACTAACTCTGATAATATTTTAAATACTCTCCATGATTCGGCTATATGTATTTCACTCCATGTCTTTTGCTCAAATGCATCTTTGATCAGATCTGCTGGTTTCTCCATTTTTTATAAAACTAAATTTTAAACATTCCAAATATAGCAAATTCTTATACCTTTAGTTCTGACTTAAGGTATTTTCCGGTATAGCTATCCCCGCATCCGGCAAGTTTTTCAGGTGTTCCTGAAAATATGATATTGCCTCCCGATTTTCCGCCCTCCTTTCCAAGATCAATAACATAATCGGCCATTTTAATAACATCAAGGTTATGCTCAATGACAATAACGGTATTCCCTCGTTCCACAAGTTTGTCAAGAACATCAAGCAATACTCTCACATCCTCAAAATGAAGCCCGGTTGTCGGTTCGTCAAGTACAAAAAGAGTCTTTCCCGTATCACGCCTTGCCAGTTCAGTCGCAAGTTTTATCCTCTGGGCTTCACCCCCCGATAAAGTTGTTGACTGCTGACCAAGCCGGATATAACCAAGTCCCACATCCTTGAGTGTTTTTATTTTATGATATATTGAAGGCACATTTGCAAAAAAATCCACCGCCACGTTAATGGTCATGTCAAGAACATCGCTGATGGATTTTCCTTTATATTTAACCTCAAGAGTCTCACGGTTATAACGTTTCCCGTTGCATTCAGTACAGTTCACATAGACATCGGGCAGAAAATTCATTTCGATAGTCTTCATACCTGCTCCTTCGCATCCTTCGCAACGGCCACCCTTAATATTAAATGAAAATCTGCCGGCGTCGAATCCCCTTATCTTTGCATCAGTTGTCTGCTCAAAAAGTTTTCTGATATCAGTAAAAACGCCAGTGTATGTGGCTGGGTTTGAGCGGGGAGTCCTGCCGATAGGTGCCTGGCTCACCTCTATTACTTTATCAAGATTTTCAATTCCTGTTATCTCTTTATAAGGCAGTGACATCTTGCCAGAACGGTAAAATTTCTTTGCAAGAACCGGATGAAGTGTCTGATTTATAAGTGATGATTTTCCGCTTCCTGACACTCCCGTAACGCATATTAATGTTCCCAGAGGAAAAACAGCATCTACATTTTTAAGGTTATGCCCCGAAGCACCTCTGATTGTAAGAAACTTGCCATTGCCTTTTCTCCGGACCACGGGTATATTAAATTTCTTCTTTTCGTTCAGATAGGAAGATGTAATAGTATCCGACTTCATTATTTCTTCAGGACTACCTTCAGCTGTAACAAGGCCTCCAAAGCGTCCGGCACCGGGTCCCATGTCAATCACATGGTCGGCCGACAAGATCATCTCTTTATCATGTTCAACCACAATGACTGAATTACCGGCATCTCTGAGCTGTTTAAGTGAAGTTATCAGTCTGCGGTTGTCCCTTTGATGAAGCCCGATACTTGGTTCATCGAGGATATATAGTACATTAACAAGTTGCGATCCGATCTGTGTGGCAAGCCTTATTCTCTGACTTTCTCCTCCCGACAGGGTCTTTGCGCCCCTGTTGAGTGAAAGGTAATCCAGTCCGACATCAAGAAGAAAACCAATCCGCGACCTTATCTCTTTCAGAATCTCTGCAGCAATTGTTTTTTGCTGGCCGGTCATCTTATCTTCAACATGTTCAAGAAAATGAGACAACTCCTTTATATCCATCGCAGCAAGCTCCCCGATATTCTTATCTGCAATTCTGTAATAGAGTGACTCTTTTTTCAGTCGTGCGCCATGACATTCCGGACAAACATCATACTGTACATATTGTTCCTTTACCTTTGTACCGTTTTTCTTTCCATTTATCGTTTCAAGATTACCCACAAAATTCACGACACCCTCAAATGTCAGAAAATAGTTTGAAGTCATTCCCAGCGGGGTGTTCGATAACTTCAGAACTTCATCAGAACCATAAAGTACCTTATTAAGGACCTCCTGAGGTATTTCACTGATGGGCGTATCAAGGGTAAAGCCGTTCTTTTCGCCAATGGCCTCAATTTGCCAGAAGATCCATGTGTTTTTATATTTCCCGAGAGGTTCAATTCCTCCTTTTCTGATACTAAGGCTCCCGTCGGGAATAAGTTTTTTTTCATCAATACTTGAAACCTCTCCAAGCCCGTTGCAATGTGGACATGCGCCCTGGGGTGAGTTAAAGGAAAATGTATGCGGGGCCGGTTCATTATACGACAATCCTGTTACCGGGCACATCAGATTACGGCTGAAATACCTTGACCGGTTGGTATCGGCATCAAGTATCATCATCACTCCATCGCCCTGATCGAGTGACATTACAATTGCATCATGCAATCGTTTATCGGTAGTCTCCCCTACTTTGAACTTATCAATGACAATCTCAATGAAATGGGTTTTATACCTGTCAACTTTCAATCCCGGGGTCAGCTCCTTTATTTCATTGTCGATACGTACATTAAGAAATCCTTTACGCCGCATCTGTTCAAACAATTCTTTGTAGTGGCCTTTCCTACCCTTTACAACAGGAGCAAGAGCATATACTTTCTTGCCCGCAAAGAGATTCTTGACAATATCAAGAATCTGATCGTCAGTATACCTGACCATCTTCTCGCCCGACTCATACGAATATGCATCTCCGGCTCTGGCATAAAGCAACCTGAGAAAATCATAAATCTCCGTAATTGTGCCGACCGTTGATCTTGGATTTTTATTAGTGGTTTTCTGCTCAATTGAAATAACAGGACTAAGTCCCGTAATCTTATCTACATCAGGACGTTCCATACCTCCCAGAAACTGTCTGGCATAAGCTGAAAGAGTCTCCATATAGCGTCTCTGACCCTCAGCATATATTGTATCGAAAGCAAGCGATGATTTTCCGCTTCCGCTTAACCCTGTCAGTACGACAAGCTCATTCCGGGGAATAGTAACATCAATATTCTGCAGATTATGGACTCTGGCACCAAGAACTCTTATTTCCCCTTTATTTTCTCCCATCTCATCAGTTAATAAACCTCTGGTCAAAGTCAATCCTCCGATTCTGTTTTTTCAAGGTTTCTCATTCCTTCAACGGGGATCTTTATCAGATATTCTTTACCCGGTTTTGGATTGAGGTATGTTTTTCTGAGCCAGGGATTCAGATATTTTAAAAGCTTATAATTTGTCCCAAATTTTCCGGCAAAATCCGTAAAACTGGCAATTGAACTGTCAACTTTCACCTCAGTATACTTCAACTCTGGATACAGATCCTCTTTTTCCAGATTAAATCCATATCGCTGCGGATCATTAATTATCAGTTTATAAGCAACAACCCTGAAAACATATCTTGCTGTCTCTTCATTCAGGAGAAGGTCATAATAATTATTCTGATGCTGAATTTCTATCTGATCGTCAATACCAGATCTTCCTCCATTGTAGGAAGCAGCTGCCAATGTCCAGTTACCATATTTCTCATATGACTTTTTAAAATAATCACATGCAAATTGAGTCGATTTTTCAACATCATAGCGTTCATCGACGACTGTATTTATCTCCATACCCTCTTCTTTCCCTGTTTCAGGCATTATCTGCCAAAAACCTGTCGCGCCGGCAGGAGAGACCATATTACTGTATTCACTCTCTGCAGCTGCCAGATATTTAAAATCATCCGGAATATTGTTCTTTTTTAAAATCTTTTCAATTGCAGGAAGATACCTGTTTGCCCTTTTTATTATGAGTATTGTTGAAGAATGTCTGTATGCACTTACCAGTATTTCACGCTCAAGGCTTTCTCTTGTATCGAAGTTGTCAAGTGGCATCTTCTCTCTCGCAAAAGTCACTTCATCGGGCACTTTAAATGACTTTACCGTATAAACTGTATCAGATACAGGATGCCTGTTTTCAGGGTTTCTGCTGAATCCTTTAAGACCGAATGAGACTGAAATAAAAAAAATAATTATACAGACAATCGCAGAGGCAGTTAGTAATGTTTTTTTTGTTGGATCTGACATAAATCTCAGAGGTATTAAAAATTTTGTGCAAAGGTAACACTTTTACCCCTGAATAATAATTTCAATACTGTAAAAATCAGAGACCCTTCCGGAAACAGGCTGGTATCTAAAATTTATACGATACGCCTGAGAAAATGCCTATGGAATATGGATGGATTTTGTAACTTGTAGCATCAGTAAATGGGTTCAAATAATATCTGAAAGTAGGCTCCAGATTTATGAATATTTTTTCAGAGAATTTATATTCAACGCCCATTCCAAGAGAGCTGCTTACAACCATCACATTTAGTCCGTCAGTCTTTCCGATGTAATATTTGCTGCCATTATCAACAGTGTAAGCAGAATTATTTACCAGGAAGTTATATGAGACGCCTCCTATAAGATTGAGATCAATTGTTCTGTCTACCACTTTATATCTCATGGTTACAGGAAACTCAAGATAGCTGAAATCCTGACGTATGGATTTATTAACATAATTAAGACTCGCTTTGGCAGGATCAAAAACCTTGCTGTTATAACTTGTCAATACCCTTTCTTCCGACAAATTGTCGCTTAGATAAACATCAGAATTTTTTGCATAGATGATCCCGCTTGAAGTGACAACTTTAAAGTTACAGTCACCTTTGGAATCGTCATATCGTCTGAATCCGCTAAAGGAACTTATACCATCTACCTCCTGCCCTATTGAGGAATAAAAAAGACCCGACTGAATGCTTAATCTTTTATTCAGACTATAGGTAAAAGCCACTCCTCCGGAATAGGAGATAACAGGTTTTTCAGATTCTTTAAGCTGCTTTGAGAGCTGATCATTTGCATAATTCATCCTCGATGCGTAGGTCGGTGAAGCCAGGGCCATGAGTGACCATGTATCAGTGTTTTCCACTGCACCATATCCGGAGATCACAGTACTGTATCTTGATGAATATTGTTTTTCAGGCTCAGTTATCACAAAGGATTTTCTGGGCAAAGAGCCCAGCGAATCCAGATGCTTGCCTGAAAGGGGTTTAATGGAACCGATTGTCAGATTATCTGCTTTACTGATATGTATCAGATCAGCCAAGGCAGTATTCCCTGTCTGACTGGCATTTTCGTTAACATCCACTGAGATTACCTTCTCAGTTAAATCAACCGGTATGTTTTCTACAGAGGCTATTTGACTTTGTCTGGCGGCAACCGTTTTATCAGTTGCAGATTTATTTGAAGATGATTTGACGACAGAAAAGGGTTTTACGGCATTGTCTCTTATTTCATCATTAGCAGCCAACTCAGAAATTTCATAATCTGAACGGACATTGCCCATCCGGTTGTAAGCAATATACCCTAAAGTAAAGAGGGCTGCAACTGAAGCTGCAACTTTAAGAAAAACGAATGACCGTTTCTTCCTTTTCGCAGCAACAACAGGATGAATATTATCCCAGATGTCGGCAGGAGGAAGAACCTCATAATCTTTCAGTCCGTTCCTGAATACAATATCAATATTTGCACCCCTGTCAACCATTTGCTATTTTCTTCTTAAGTCCAGTATATGATCCTACTCTTCTCTGAAGGATTGCCCTTGCTCTTGAAAGATCTGATTTTGATGTACCCTCAGAGATATTCACCATTTTACTTATCTCCTTATGAGAATACCCTTCAATAGCATACAGGTTAAAGACAATCCGGTATTTTGCAGGCAGTTCTTTTATAATATTCAGCAAATCTTCTGCTTCCAGTCCTGCATAATCCTGATTATCCGGTTCCGCATCAGTTTCCGGTACAGTATCGATATCATCGACACGATAAAGGTTATGCCTGCTGCGGAATTTCTCCAGCGCCGTATTTACAACTATACGCCGCATCCATCCTTCAAAAGAACCTTCATTCTTGTA